>CALCNS010000323.1 GCA_937897315.1 uncultured Bacillota bacterium | reverse complement strand
GAGATTCCGAAACGTGACTGGAGTTCAGACGTGTGCTCTTCCGATCTCGTTGTATGAATACATAGTCCAGACCAATTTTCCCCGAAAGCTCCTGTAGAATCCGTAGTACTTCATCTCTTTCTTGCATGAGAACCTGCCGAAGTTCGTTGTTTAAATCAACAATCACCATGGGCTCGATGAACAAGGTGGCTCCACTGTTGGAAGCGTCATGGACGATACCCGGGACAGCATGCCTGTTTTCTTGTTTCACTGGGATCACATATCGATCATTTCTCATCGTGATAATGGATTCTTGCAAGTATTTCTGAATATTGGGATTCCTAATAAATGACTCCATTTTCGACTTCATACTCTGTTGATGTTGCCGTATCGCAATGCGGAGTTTTCGTAGTTCCGGAGTGGCATGATCTTTGACGAAGCCTTTATCGTCAAGAATATCTAAGATGTCGTCTTCTAGTTTTTTATGATTGCTTAGATGAATGCCTACATCGTTGAGATATGGATATAGTTCAGCACTCTCTTGCAGCAAACGGCGAATTCGCCTTGCAGCTCCTAAGGTCGATGCGATATTGAGCAATTCTGTTCCTTCTAAAACGCCTCCTAATTCCGCACGCTTTATAGACGCTCGAATATCATATAATCCTGCCAAAGGATTTGTCCCGGTTTCGATGAGTGCGCAGGCTTCACTGGTTTCTTTTTGCCAACGATATACCGTTTCAAAATCGCTGGAGGGAAACATATCGGATATTTTCGCCTGCCCCATACCGGATGAAGTATAATCAGCTAACATTTTTTGAATTTTTGGAAATTCCAATGTGGTGATAGATTTTAATTGCATCGAATCACCTCCCTGGCAATTTTATTCCACACCGCGGAAGGTATGTCCTTTCGTTGTTTCAATTTGCATATTTTCTTCCAGCATCAGACGATATTCTTTGCCTTTTTGCAACCAGTCTGACGAATCTTTCTTGAAGTTGAGCAACGCTTTCACCCAGATTCCCGCGATTTCACCCACTTGGTTGGGCGAAATATGTCTGAGATCCACTAGCCAATGATGAAATCCACTTCGTTGCAACTGATAAAAGTGCTCTACAAGACATAGCTCACTGGAATTCAATAAATGTGTTCTACAATATTGATTTTGCGCTATCCAAAACGTCTTTCCCAAACGATCCGTCATTTTCCATAAATCCGGTGGGTTATTATTGCCATTCTTATAGCACAGCAAACAATGTCCCTGCCGGTTCCATGTTAAGCAGTGATTGCTGATCATTAAATTCTGTCTGCCACCAACCATGTACTGCCATTGAATGTTTGGATACCTAACCGGAAAGTGTGATGCTTGTTGAAGGGACAATTCCGGATAAATGGTCAAGCGTTCAAAAGGAATCTGCTGTAACATTCCAGACATGGCTTCATCATTCATCAATTGCAATGACCAATCCCCTCTTACTACAACGCGAGGAGCATGAGTAGAAACCGTTTGCCAATGAGCAGGTTGCGAGATCCGTATAGGACAACCAAGTTCGCCGGCTGCTTGAATGAACGAAATCCAATCTGGCCATTCCGCGTGATGAATAATCGTCGGTAAGCTTAGTTCGATTTCAATACCCTTATTAAGTGCTACATGCACCAACTTTCTGAAATCGATTGCCGATAACCTACCATAGAAACTGTCCCCCCCTACCGATAGATTCATACCCATGTCAAGGAGGGGCAAAGCCTGTTCAATATTGGCTACAGCCCACTGCAAGTTTATCTCCCTTGGTTCCGTCTCTTTCTTTTGATGGTTAACGGAGGGTAACGTTGGTTTTACTTCCTCTACCTCATTACTTCTCACGACTCCATACCATAATCGTTCCACCCAGTCTCGACGAATCGCATTGAGAGACGAAACCGACAGATAGCAAGGGCTGCTTTGTTCTACTATCAAAGAGCGAATGATATAAGGGGTATCCTTCTGTTTATCGAAAGACTGTCGTACCTTCGTTTCGGTTAGTCCCTCATCTCTGGCTGCTACTGCTCGAATTCCTTCATATGAAAAACACCATTGAGCGTCTACTGACTTCAACACAAGATTCGTCGGCTGGTTCTCTTCTACTTTGATAATAATATCCAAAATAACCGGTCGAAGCTTTTCTGTTTCCTGACCATGAACAATCTGCTCCTGGGTTTCCTGTTCCAATTGAGTACTTTCAATCAGCGAAAGAGAGATGTCCTCCTTGTTGAGACCTAGATCCAGCCAAGGAAGTGTAAGAATCATCCCCTCCTGGTAGGAGCGATCTGACGTAAAAACCAGTTCCTGATCGCCATGAAGTAGGAGAAGGCGATCCCCTTCTTTAATGATTTGTGCGCTTCCTAACTTATATGTTGTCTCTTTCTTCCATTGATTCGACTTCCAACGAGCCAATTCCAACCCACGATTACCCGGATGATTGACACGAAGCATACTAGGATTTTTAGTCTGAAAACCAAACCCCTTCGTGAATTCCCGATTGAAAGCCAATAACAAAGAGTCATAGTCGGGAACAAACCGCTCAGGAGTTTGAGAGGAACCGGCATCCACAGCCATGCGATATTGCCGAACCACCTGATACACATAAGAAGGTTTCTTCATTCTACCTTCTATTTTAATGGCATCGACACCGCTTTCACTCAGTGTTCGAATCTCATCAATCAAGCACAAATCTTTTGTTGATAAGAAATAGCCTTCTTTACCGTCCACCTTGTAAGGTAATCGACAGGGTTGAGCACATCGTCCTCGATTTCCACTTCGTCCTCCCAAAAAGCTGCTCATATAACACTGCCCGGAGTATGCAAAGCAGAGAGCCCCATGAGTAAAGACCTCGAGTCCAATGGGCGAATTTGCTTTGATATGTTGAATCTCCTCCATAGATAACTCTCTCGCCAGGACAACCCGTTTTAATCCTTGCTCTGCAGCCCAGCAGACCCCTTCCAAGTTGTGAATCGTCATTTGGGTACTGGCATGAAGTTCCATATGAGGTAATTCTCTTTGTAAAGCAAACAACAAACCAAAATCCTGAATAATAAAGGCATCCACCCCTTGCAGATACGCTTCCTTCGCATAGGCAATCGCTTCGGGTATTTCTTCATTTCTAAGCAACGTGTTCATGGTCATGTAAATTCGTACTCCATGACGATGCGCAAAATGTATCCCGATTACCAATTCTTTTTCTGTAAAATTGGATGCGAATGCTCTGGCGTTGAATTGCTTTCCACCCAAATACACCGCATCTGCTCCCGCTAAAACAGCAGCATATAGAGCATGCAAGCTCCCAGCTGGTGCTAAAATCTCCATTTTTTTCGCTTTCATATTACATCCTTAAAGCAGAATCCAATTTCTGAGACACAGAAGTAAGGATTTCCTTATGACGTTCCGACACTTCTTGATCTGTTAAAGTACGATCCTTCGCTCGATACGTCAAGGAGAAAGCCAAACTCTTATAACCCTCTTTCACTTGGGCAGCGGTATAAACATCAAACAACTTAACTTCTTCCAATAGATCCCCACCTTGTTGTCGAATGGCAATCTCCACCTCGCGAGCGGTTACCTGTTTAGGTACTAATAAAGCTAAATCGCGATAGATGGCTTGATATTTTGGCAAAGATTGATATTGAATTCTTGGTTTAGCAAACTGTAAAAGCATATCTATGGAAAGATCTATGATATAGACTCTTTTGGCCAAACCCCATCTCTTTTCAATTTCTGGGTGGAGTGTGCCCACTGTCCCAACGATGTGACCTTGGTGAATCACATTTGCACATTGATAGGGATGAAACAAACTACCAGAATGGTTTTCTTGTAATTGTAGCGACCAACCCAACTCACCGAAAAGATTCCCCAACAGCCCTTTTAGATGATAAAAAGTGGCTTCCGCTTTTGCTTGCATCCAATGTGTCGTTTGGTATTCGCCAGATAAAACCACGCCCAGACGAGTTTCTTCTTTGGGCAGCCCGTTCAAAGGAAGTTTCTCCGCGATATATACTCTTCCCAATTCATAAAGAGCGATATTGGGATTTTGGTGATTCTGATTATATTGCAGATTCCTTAGGAGTCCCGGTATTAAGTTGGTTCGCATCACCGCTTGGGACTCGTTCATTGGGTTCATTAAAGGGATCGCCCGTCTCATAGGATGATTCAAATCGGGATATAAGTCTTCTAAATCTTGTTTTGCCATAAATGAATAATTCACCGCTTCATGATATCCTTGGCTTACAAGGATTTGATGAATGCTGTTTACGAGCTTCTGCCGATTGCTCAACCCACCTTGGGTACTTATTCCGGTGGGTAACTGAGCGGGAATCTGATCGAACCCAATCAAGCGAGCCACTTCCTCGACTAGATCTACTTCTTGTTCTACGTCTTGTCTTCTAGAAGGTACTCGAACTAACCAACCCTCCTCGGTGGTTTCCACTTGAAAATTCAAATTTTTCAACGTCTCTTCTACTTTTTCTTGTGAGAACACCAAACCTATTCTTTGATCCAAGTATCGTCTCCGTAAGTGAATCGCTGTTTCGGTTTTGGGTTCATAGAAACTTCCCGAGATAATTTGCTCATTTGGCTTTCCAATATTCAACTGAATCACTAAATCCATCACTCGGTTGAGTGCTTTCAACAACCCGCTTGGATCCACCCCTTTTTCAAAACGAATCGCTGCTTCGCTACGCAAATCGAGTGCTTTTGCTGTTCTGCGTATGGAGCGTCGTTCAAAATAAGCTGCTTCGAATAAAATGGATTTGGTTTGCGGTGAAACCTCGCTGTTCAATCCACCCATCACTCCACCAACACCGATCGGTTTATTGGGGTCACAAATTAATATCGCATGAGCAGGTAATTCCCTTGTTTGACCATCTAAGGTTTGTAACCGCTCTCCTGGTCTCGCTGTTCGTACTACGACAGTATGTGAATCTAAACTATCATAATCGAAGGCATGCAGGGGTTGACCCGTTTCCATCATCACATAATTGGTAATATCTACAATGTTGTTGATACTCCGCATCCCTAAAGCTTCCAGATCGGAAGAGCGTCGTGTAGTGAAA
>CALCNS010000322.1 GCA_937897315.1 uncultured Bacillota bacterium | reverse complement strand
ATACGGTAGATGTCTTTGGAAGCATTCAGTTTGAGAAGCAGCCCTTGACCGAGACATTGTTATATGATCCGAACGGGGAAGAGCAAGTTCTGAAGCTTACCGATAAAAACGGTGCGACTTGGACTCTAATTATGCCACCCGGTGCATTACTGGAAACCACAGAAATTTCGATGTCCTCCTTAAGTAACATTAAAAGTGATAGATTAGGCAAGATCCCTACTGGTGTAGAACTGAAGCCAGATGGTTTAGCATTCTTAATTCCCGTGCAACTACGTGTGAACAAATCGGGGCTGAGTTCGAAAGACATTCTTATAACTAGTAATACGCAAGGGGAAGACCTACAGTTTTTGGAAATGACGGATGATTCTCTATTGCAAGCAAGCCTGTTTCATTTTAGTAACCAATATGCCCTACCAAGAACCAGTACCCTAGACAAGATTTTACTCAAGATTGCGGAATTAAACATACAAGACGCCATAGCGAATGCAGAGAACCTCTTAAAGGAACCATTAACGCTTCCAGAACCCCCCAGAATTCGCTTACCGGAGAAGTGCAGTGAAGACGAGCATGCCCAAACATCTTTATCTGAAGATATTGGCAGATATACAGAAGAGTTTAAGAAACCCGAGATTACCATGGTTCGAGAACTAGTGTTGGCGATGAAAGCCTATGTTCAAATTGCAGGAAAGAATATGGATGCGGATTTTGGTGAAGTGAAAAAGTTAGTATCTCGCATTCATGAGAAATGTAATAAGGTCATAGAAGCATACCAACCAGAGGATGAATACTATTTACCGGTGAGTGTCGCTGTGATTACCACCCAAAAAGAAATCGCTTATTTCACCGAGGGTCATGAAGCTAGTCAATTTTTCGAAGCCATTTCGGCTTGGGGATTACAGATTATCGATGAATATTTAGACCAAATACGCAATGACCACTTATATTCGAAAGCGTATCCCATAGTGTGGCTAGGAAAACAAGTCTCTTTATTAGGTAGCGATGTGGTCTCACAGGATTTTGGCTCGAATCTATTTTATCAACTCAGCCGTGTTCTTAATTTTAGAGTAGAGTTCATCAACCAGTTTACGGGTCCGGAGATGGAATTCATCACCGAAGGGAATGTCAAGAATATATCGGTAGATGTAGCCGATTCAGTGGGATTGTTCCGTGGGGAAGGAAAGGGGCAGTACCGGAAAGCTGTTATAGAAGAAGAGGGAGTCACTTTGGAACAACCCAATCCTTTTAATGTTCATGCCATGTTGTTCCAGTTTGCTCCTTGCCATAGCGAAACATTTAGTATCCTTATTAATGCTTTTGGTCCGGAGAGCGATATCTACTATGCCCAAGGGTATCCACAGCCAGCCACAGGGGTTGTCCATTCGACCACCGGTATTTTGTTTCAGGAGAATTTGGTAACAGATCCGGCGTTCTTAACTCTTTTGCATGAAACCATGCTTTATGAGTTTGAGCTTGCTTTGCAAGACGGAAACGAAACCGCAGGAGAGCTTCAATTAAATAGAAGTATTGGAGACATTGGCATAGAGTATACCCTTCGTCTAATTCATACACCGTTGAAAACATCGAATTAACTCCAAAATGATAGTGTTGTAAAAACAACATACTTCCCGATGAGTTCTCGTTATAATAGAGTCAGTGAATGAGGTAAGCCAAACATTCAATGAATAGGAGGAGAACATGATGATGGAGATGTTGTCTTTTAAAGAGGTTATGAAGAAGCATGGTAAGACATTAAAACAGTATACCCCAGTTGTGGAGAGGGTGCACGGAGCACATCATCCAGAATTTCACGAAGTTCGTCGGTTGGTCGATGTGATTCTGGCAAAAACCAAAATAGCAGGAGTGAATCTCCCTCCCCTAGGAGAAGAGTTTGCCAAACTTCGCGAGATTACCACAAACTACACCATTCCAACAGACGTTTGCGAGAGTTATGAAGCCGTATACAATATGTTGGCAGAACTGGATCGAGCATATTCTCATTAGAAAAGTGTAGTGGAAGAAGGTGAGAATGTGCAGAGATGGATTTTGAGTAAAAAGAACCCTATTGTCTTAGCGAGTGGGTTGCTTATCGCTCTGGGATTTATGAGTGAGTGGTTTTTTCATAACGAAACCTTGGCGATTGGTAGCTTAATCCTAGCCTCTATGTTAGGTATCGCTCCCATTGCGATACAGGCATACCAAGCTTTACGAGTCAAAGTGGTCAGCATTGAAGTGTTAGTCACCATTGCGGTCAGTGGCGCGTTTTTCATTCGCAATTTTGAAGAGTCTGCGATTGTCACTTTCTTGTTCTTGTTTGGTGCATTTTTGGAGCAGCGAACCTTAAACCAAACGCGTTCCGCGATTAAAGAATTAACAGAAATGGCTCCTGAAAGTGCACTGAAGAAAATGGACGACGGTGAGTTCGTTGAGGTCGATGTAGACGAAGTGGATGTTGGGGATATTTTGTTGGTCAAAACCGGAGCGAAGGTTCCGGTGGATGGATTTGTAGTCACAGGCGAAGGCTACATCAATGAAGCAAGTATTACCGGAGAAGCGGTGCCGGTCCATAAAAAGACAGAGTCTGGGGTATATGCCGGGACCATACTCGAGAATGGAACACTACAGATTGTAGCTGACCGGGTAGGAGAAGATACCACCTTCGGTCGCATTATAGAGCTGGTAGAAGAAGCACAGGATTCTAAATCCGAAGCCGAGCGATTTATCGACAAGTTTTCCAAGTACTACACTCCTGCTGTTTTGGCTCTGTCCATTATGGTGGGAATCCTTACAAAAGACATCGAATTGGCCATTACCATTTTGGTTTTGGGTTGCCCGGGAGCGTTGGTCATAGGGGTACCGGTTTCCAATGTAGCTGGTATTGGCAACGGTGCGAAGCATGGAATTCTCTTAAAGGGCAGTGAAGTAATTGGGGATTTTAGCCGAGTCGATACCATGGTTTTTGACAAAACCGGAACCCTAACCCAGGGAAATCCCAAAGTGGCAGATGTGGTTTTTTTTGCGGATGATGTTGCGAGTGTCAAGAGCATGATTGCGAATATCGAAAGCGAGTCAGACCACCCACTGGCGAAGGCCTTGGTAGAATACCTTGGTGTAATAGAAAAGCTTGTCGTAGAGAAAACCGAAGTTGTCAAAGGCGGAGGAATCATCGCATCGATCGATGGTAAACGTATCGCCATAGGAAATGTTTCTTTGATGAATCAGGAGCAGATTTTCTTAAGTGAAAACGCCCTCAAAGACATTCACAATTTTGAGCAAAACGGAAACTCCTTGGTGTTAGTGTCTGTGGATGGCACATTGAAAGCACTGTTTGGGATTCGCGATCCCATTCGACCCGGTGTGAAGGAAGTTCTGCAAAAGCTGAAGCGGCTTAAAGTAAAAAACCTCATCGTGTTATCGGGAGATAATCAAGGCACGGTGAATCGAGTAGCCAAAGAGCTTGGACTGACCGAAGCTCATGGTCATATGCTACCGGGAGACAAGTCGAGTTTCATTGCCGATTTCATCGCAAAGGGCCACATCGTCGCCTTTGTCGGGGATGGTGTCAACGATAGTCCTTCCTTAGCCCTTGCCCACATTGGCATTGCCATGGGCAACGGACGGACGTCGCGATAGAAACATCCGATGTGGTCTTGATGAACTCGGATTTTGGTCGCTTACCACATGCTTTAGGGTTAGCAAAAGCTACAGCGAACAATATGTTACAGAATATTGTGATTGCGATTGGAGTCGTCTTGGTTCTACTCGCTAGTGTTTTTTTTAGTGAGTGGATGAATATGTCTATTGGAATGTTGGTTCATGAAGCAAGTATTCTGGCTGTCATAGTAAACGGGATGCGCCTGATTCGATATCGAGTTCGAGTGTAGAAATAAGGAGTGATGAATATGCAAAAAGCAACAATACAATTAGAAACTTTAGTTTGCCCTTCCTGTTCGATGAAAATCGAAAGTGCGGTGAAATCGCTTCCTGGGGTCAACAAAGACAGTGTCAAAGTTTCGTTTAGTACCAGCAAAGTCAAATTGGATTTTGATTCGACCTCATTGACCATAGAAACCATAGAAAAAGCCATAACCGCTTTGGGTTACGTCGTCATCAAGTCCCAAGTGAAACCTCAGTAGCTAAGTACCCTCCTGCAACATTCAAAGTAGGAGGGTATTTCTTTATCTTAGAATGGTACACTTTATCTTGATGTTAGGAAAAGAACAGTGGTATAATGAATCATATGAACCCCAAAGGAGAATCATTTCCATGGAAAAACAGGATCAACCGCATCAAAGGCGTCCCCGCTATAAAGGGACTCACCCGAAAAGTTTTCAAGAGAAATATAAAGAGCTTCAGCCGGAGTTGTATGCAGATACCGTTGCAGGGCTGATCCAAAAAGGGAAAACACCAGCCGGCATGCACCGGCCTATTTGTGTGAATGAAATTTTGGAGATATTGCAGGTAACCCCCGGGCAAGTCGGACTCGATGCGACCTTGGGGTACGGTGGTCACACCGAGGAGATTCTCAAATGCCTACTAGACAAAGGACATTTGTACGCCATCGATGTCGATCCCTTGGAATTACCCCGTGCGAAAGCTCGTTTGGAAAACTTGGGATATGGGTCGGACCGGCTATCGATTAGGCAGATGAACTTCTCTGAGTTGGATCAAATTGCCAAAGAAGCCGGACCCCTACATTTTGTTTTAGCCGATTTAGGGGTGTCCTCCATGCAAATAGACAACCCGGAAAGAGGTTTCTCCTTTAAGAGAGAGGGTCCTTTGGATTTGCGTCTAAACCCACAAAAAGGGAAGTCTGCTGCAGAACGACTGAAGACCATGACCCAAGAGGAATTACAAGGTCTTCTGACCGATAACGCAGATGAACCGAATGCTTTTATTCTTGCTCGTGCCATGATTTCGGCAAGAAAAAAAGGGGTTCCCCTCAACACCACGACTCAACTTCGGGATGTCATTAAAGACGCCCTAAAAGTGTTACCCTCTCAAAATAGAGAAGAGGAAATAAAGAAAGCTTGTCAGCGCTGTTTTCAAGCGTTGCGAATTGAAGTGAATCATGAGTTGGAAGCTCTCTATGTGTTTCTAGAGAAACTCCCTTCTGTTTTGGCTTCCGGTGGTCGTGTCGCTGTTTTGACCTTTCACTCCGGGGAAGATCGCTTGGTGAAGAAATCATTCCAACACCTATACCGAGAAGGTGTTTATCGAGAGATCGCCCCCGACCCCATAAGACCCTCACAGGAGGAATGCAACAGCAATAGCCGCGCCCGTTCCGCCAAATTGCGTTGGGCAATTAAAGCATAAGGATAGGGGGAGAACGATGAACAGAGCCCAAACATTGAACTCGTTGCCGCAAACAGCAGGCCCGGTGCTGTACTGGATGAGCCGAGATCAAAGAGTCGAGGACAATTGGGCGTTGCTCTACGCTCAAGATGCAGCGATAGAGCAACAAAAAGGACTCGTCGTCGTTTTTTGCTTTCAAAAGAGTTATTTAGGTGCGACACCCCAACAAGAGTCATTTATGTTAGAGGGGTTGAGACAAGTTCGTCTCAAATTAAAGGAGTATGCGATTCCGTTTGTTTTGTTGGATGGAAACCCTGTGAATGTTCTTCCTTCTTTTATCGAGGAAATTCATGCAGGATTGGTCGTCACCGACTTCAATCCGCTCAGGATATCAAGAAAATGGAGAGA
>CALCNS010000321.1 GCA_937897315.1 uncultured Bacillota bacterium | reverse complement strand
AGCTTGGCAGCCACTGGAGTCCGAATTGAAGCACCTATTCCGGGTAAACCTGCGATTGGTATCGAGGTGCCCAATCAGGAAATCTCTATTGTGACGATACGCGATGTATTGAGCTCCCCTGAGTTTGTCAGTGCAGATAAAGGGGTTACGGTTGCATTAGGAAAAGACATTGCTGGGCGAACCATGATAGCCGATTTATCTAAAATGCCTCACTTACTGATCGCTGGAGCAACGGGATCCGGTAAAAGTGTGTGTATGAATTGTATGATTACGAGTTTGCTGTATCGCTTCTCACCGGAACAAATTAAGTTGATTATGATTGATCCCAAAGTGGTGGAAATGGTGACCTACAATGGGGTCCCTCATTTATTGGCACCGGTGGTTACTGATCCCAAAAAAGCGGCAGGAGTTCTGAAGTCTGTCACCCGAGAAATGGACCGACGATATGAATTGTTTGCAACCTTCAGTGTAAAAAATATAGGCCAGTTTAATGAAAAAGTATTAAAAGATGAGAATCGAGAACCTCTTCCATATTGGGTTGTGTTTATTGATGAGTTAGCGGATTTAATGATAGTTGCTCGGGATGAAGTAGAAGAGTCGATTATTCGCATTGCTCAATTGGCTCGAGCCGCCGGTATCCATTTGGTCATTGGCACGCAACGACCCTCTGCAGACATCATTACCGGCTCAATTAAAGCAAACATTCCCAGCCGAATTGCATTTGCGGTTTCATCGGGAACAGATTCAAGGATTATACTCGATATGAACGGGGCCGAAAAACTTCTAGGTAGAGGAGATATGCTTTTCCAACCCATGGGGATACCCAAACCAATGAGAATACAAGGTGCATATATCTCGGAAACCGAAGTAGAAGCTGTTGTTAGCCACGTGAAGATGCAAGGTGTTCCGATATTTAATGATGAGATTCTAAGCCCGGAAGAAATCGACAATGAGACAGAGGATACTGGGGACATGGATGATCTATTTATGCAAGCAGCTCGTATCGTTATAGAATCGGGACAAGGTTCGGTATCCTTTCTACAGAGGCGATTGAAAGTGGGGCATAGCCGGGCAGGTCGAATCATGGATCAATTAGAGGAAGCCGGTATTGTAGGTCCTGCTCAAGGAAGCAAACCTAGGGAAGTACTTCTATCGAAAGAGCAGCTGGAAAATAAATTTGGAGATTAGAATCTCAAGGAGTAACTATGCCTTTTTTACCATTGTCCCGAGCCGAAATGCTACAGAGAGACTGGGACACTTTGGATTTTGTATTAATTACAGGGGATGCTTATGTAGATCATCCTAGTTTTGGTATTGCCATTATCGGTCGATTACTAGAAGCAGAAGGGTTTCGTGTCGGTATCATTGCTCAGCCTAATTGGAATGACCCCAGGGATTTTGAGGTGTTTGGAAAACCTCGACTGGGATTCATGATATCCGGAGGTAATCTGGATTCCATGCTGAATAACTATACTGCTGGTAAGAAAAGAAGAAGCGAAGACGATTACGCACCAGGAGGACTGGGCGGGAAGAGACCGAATCGAGCTGTCGTGGTGTATTGTCAAATGATCCGACGGCTTTTTGGTGATGTACCGATCGTGATCGGTGGAATAGAAGCAAGTTTGCGACGACACCCGCATTATGATTATTGGGACGATCGCATTCGCCACTCCATTTTAGTCGATTCTCAAGCAGATTTATTGATTTATGGTATGGGAGAAAAGCAAATCTGGGAGTTGGCAAAGTATTGCCACCGATCCGTACCAATTAGCAAATTGCATCATATCCCCGGCACTGCGTATATGGTTCGAGAAATGGAACCTCTTGAAGGTGATATTACATTACCATCCTATCAGGATATTCATCAAAGCAAAGCGCTATATGCAGAAATGATTCGAAAAATTGAACACGAACAGAACCCTTTTTTGGGTAAACGATTCATTCAACAGGAAGAAACAGGATGGCTTATTGTCAATCCTCCTGCCAAACCTCTGTCTACTGTAGAATTGGATTCTGTCTATGCTTTGCCCTATGAAAGGGCATGGCATCCCAGCTACGATGCTTTTGGAGGGGTTCCTGCTTTATCGGAGGTAGAGTTTAGCATCACCAGTCACAGGGGTTGTTTCGGAGGGTGTTCTTTCTGTGCCATCACCTCACACCAAGGTAGAATCATACAGAATCGCAGTCATGACAGTATTTTGCAAGAAATTGAAAAAATGACCAGATCACCTCGGTTTAAAGGGTATATTCACGACATTGGAGGGCCTAGTGCCAACTTTCGTATTCCTTCTTGCGGAAAACAGAGCAAGGTCGGAGCCTGTCAGCATCGTCAATGTTTGTTCCCCGATTTATGCCCGCAATTGGTAGTGGACCATAGTGATTATTTTGCTCTACTTCGTAAAGCACGTAGGATTCCCAAGGTCAAAAAAGTTTTTGTTCGCTCTGGAATACGATACGATTACTTACTTGCCGACCCCAAAGCGCGAGAGTATCTGAAAGAACTCTGTCAGTATCATATTAGTGGTCAATTAAAAGTGGCACCGGAGCATGTATCAGATCAGGCTTTACACTATATGGGGAAACCCAAAGCCAGAGTTTTCGATCAATTCCGCGAGATGTACCGTGAAGTCAATGAAGAGCTGGGTAGAAACCAGTATTTGGTTCCCTATTTCATGACATCACATCCAGGTTGTGGATTAACGGATGCCATAGAGTTAGCCGAATATGTCAGAGATTTGGGATTTCAACCTCAGCAAGTACAGGATTTTATTCCTACTCCGGGTAGTGTCTCCACTGCCATGTACTACAGTGGGTTAGACCCGATGACCGGAAAAGACGTTTTGGTAGTGAAGTCACCTGATAAACGAGCTCTGCAGAGAGCCCTGTTGCAATATCGTAAACCGGAACATCGTACTACCGTCATCAAAGCTTTAAAGTTGGGAAATCGCAACGACTTGATAGGAGACCACCCCAAGGCACTCATTCGATTTCAAGCTACTACAAGGGACAAAATTTCAACAAAAGGTAGATCCGGTTACAAGGGCGGAGGGAAGAAAAGATGAAGTTTTCACTCATTTCACTGGGATGCAGTAAAAATCTAGTCGATAGCGAAATGATGATGGGCATGCTTAGTCAAGCCGGTTATGAATATGTGA
>CALCNS010000320.1 GCA_937897315.1 uncultured Bacillota bacterium | reverse complement strand
CAAGGTATTTGCTTAAAAGGACATGGTTCTTCGAATGCGAGGGCCATTTATTCTGCCTTGCGAGTAGCGAAGGAATTTGTCGATAGTCAGCTCATTGCGGAGTTCACTGAAAAAATGAAATCATAGAAAAGAGGAATGCACATGGATATTTTTGAAAAAGTAAAAGAGATTGTTTCTGAAAAACTCCACATTTCACCGGAGAGAATCACCTTGGAGTCCAATTTTAAGAAAGACTTTGAAGCCGATTCTATTGATTTATTTGAACTGGTGATGACCATGGAAGAAGCATTTGATGTCGAACTGGATGACGATGCCGTAGTGGGTATTGAGACGGTAGCGGATGTCGTGCATTATTTACAAGAGAAAATGTAGTACCGTGAGAGGTTGTTCGGATACGGGCAACCTCTCTCCCATAGGAGGTGGGTCCATGTTATTGCAAGAAATTCAGCGGCATTTGAATCTACCCTTAAAGGATACTCCCTTACTTTTGTATGCTTTTTGGCACAACTCGGCTGTTTATGAGAAAAACAAAGAATATTGGCAAGGGAATGAACGCCTGGAATTCTTGGGAGATGCGGTATTGGAACTCCTCGTCTCTCAATGGTTGTACCGTTTGTATCCTTATGAAACAGAAGGCAAACTCACTACCCTGCGCGCAGCCCTAGTCTGTGAGGAGAATCTAGCAGATTGTGCAAAAAAAATGGAGTTAAATCACTGGCTGGTTTTAGGAAAAGGGGAAAAAGCTGATATGGGTACCGAGAAACCGGCGATATTGGCTGATTTATGGGAAGCAGTCTTAGGTGCAATTTATATGGAATATGGCATGGAACAAGCGGATTTGTTCGTCAGAGAAAATCTATTGAGCTCTGTTAATCCCATTACACTGCAACAGGAAGTGGCTCATTCTTGGAAGAATTTGCTGCAAGAATGGGTGCAGGGCAGGAACCCTAAATCCGTCATTCGATATACAACCGTAAAGAGCGGCGAGGACCATGCGCCCTTTTTTCATTCACAAGCTCTCATCGATGGCCTTGTCTTAGGTAAGGGAGACGGTCGAAGCAAAAAGGAAGCCGAACAAGTGGCTGCCAAAGTAGCGTATAAACAGTTAATCAAACAGTTCAATCCAGAGGAGAACGCATGCAAGGAGTGACATCATGTATTTAAAAGCCATAGAATTGGTTGGATTTAAGTCCTTTGCCGAGCGTGTTCGTCTTGATTTTGCCGAGGGATTAACCACCATCGTTGGAGCCAATGGAAGCGGTAAGAGTAATATTGTCGACGCGGTGCTGTGGGTCATGGGAGAGCAAAATGCTCGTAACCTACGGGGCGCCAAAATGGAAGAAATCATCTTTTCCGGTAGTGAAAAAAGAAGAGCCGTTGGCATGGCCGAAGTGACCTTAATCATCGATAACCAAAGCAAACTACTGCCTGTTGAATATGAAGAAGTCTCTGTGATGCGTCGCTTATTCCGGGATGGTACTAGTGAGTACTACATCAATCAACAGCAGTGCCGTCTCAAAGACATTGTGGAAATGTTCTTAGATACCGGGGTGGGGCGAGACTCTTTCTCGATTATTGGGCAGGGACAAATAGACGAAATTTTATCTTATAAACCGGCTGAGAGACGAGTTATCCTAGAAGAAGTGGCAGGTATCGCTAAGTTTAAGTTTCGAAAAAAAGAAGCCCTTTCGAAACTGGAACGCTTACAAGATCGATTGCAGCGGGTAGATGACATTGTTTTAGAACTGAATACACAAATTACTCCGTTGCAACAGCAAGCACAAGCGGCCGAGTTGTATTTGTATTTGCGAGAAGAACTGAAGAAGCATGAAATCACCTATTTAGTGAGTGAGCATCGACGTATCAGCAAGGAGTATGCCGAACGAGT
>CALCNS010000319.1 GCA_937897315.1 uncultured Bacillota bacterium | reverse complement strand
ATGTCATGGCCAATGTGGTCATAGATGGCACCCGGGTCCAAGGCGTGGGTATTCGACCAAAAGGGAACTCCTCGCTGAACATGATTGCAAAGTCCGACTCCCAGCGCTTTAGCTTGAAAGTGGAATTTGACCACTATTCCAGTAAAATCGATTACCTTGGCCTCGATAAACTCGTCCTCAACAACATTGCACAAGATAACACCTATATGAAGGACTATATCGCCTACCAGATGATGAACGCCATGCAGGTGAACGCACCGCTATCAAGTTTTATATGGGTGACCATCAACGGCGAAGATTGGGGGCTATACCTGGCGGTGGAGGCGGTGGAAGAGTCGTTTGCGCAGCGAGTCTATGGGAACCAAGAGGTGGAAATCTACAAACCGGACAATATGGATTTGAACAATGTGGACCGTTTTCAGGGAAACCAGATAGACGGGGTGACACCTCCTGAAGGGGAACAGCCATTTAATATGGGTGGAGAAGCCGGGCAAATGCCTCCAATGGGAGTTCGTCCCAATATGGGAGAAGGCGGGGTTATGCCTCAACGCCCGGGTAAAACAGGTGAGAACATCGAGCTGCCCAACATGGGGCAAGTGCCAAACCCCGGAGAACCCTTCAAACCCGGTCAAATCGGCGATCGGGGAGGATTTGGTGGAATGGGTGGTGTGGCGGGAGCTACTGCACTGATTTATACCGATGATAACCTGAGCAGTTACTCGGCGATTTTCGAGAATGCTGCTTTTAAGCCCAGTGAAGCCGATCAGAAACGATTGCTATCTTCTTTGCAACAGCTTAATGAACAAACCAATTTGGACGACGTGGTCGATGTGGAGCAAGTGATGCGCTATTTTGTAGTGCATAATTTTGTGCTCAACTCCGATAGCTACACCGGCAACCTCATCCACAATTACTACTTGGCAGAGAAGAGTGGACAATTGTCCATGATTCCTTGGGATTATAACTTGGCGTTTGGTGGTATGGGATCGGGGCAAAACCAAGCCACGGCTTTGGTGAACTACCCTGTGGATACTCCGCTGCTCTCGGGCACACTAGAGGAAAGACCTATGCTTGCCTGGATTTTCAGCGATGAAGATTATGTGGCTGCGTATCACGAGTTGTATGCGGAATACGTGGAGTACTTTAATAGTGGGGAGTTTGCCAGCATGTATGAGCAGGCCATAGCGCTTATTACCCCATATGTGGCAAAGGATCCAACGGCGTTTGCCACCTTTGCCAGTTTTGAACAACCCAGTGCAACCTTAAAGGAGTTTTGTTTGCTGCGGGCAGCGAGCATTGCCAAACAGCTTGATGGTGATATTGCCTCCACCAGTGAGGAGCAAGCTGCTACAAACCAAGCCAACTTCGTCGATGCCTCCACCTTAGATATTGCCTCTATGGGCACCAACTCCATGGGCTTCGACCGCGCCCGCCGATAAAAATTTACCACTTAGGGGACAGTCCCCTAAGTGGTAAGTAAGTAACCTAAGTAAAAAATGCTATTCGCTTACCGATTTTTGCAATTTTGTCACTTTGCCTATGATTCGAATCGTGGAGTAAATAGCTATGAGCAGAAGAGTAAAGACAATAAAGAGGAGAATATCCAACCCAAAACTGGGGGACCTCTCGCTTTGCCGAGATAATATCAAAAGCGAGTTGATAAGCATCACCATAGGAATAATTAATGTCAACAAAACCGTTCGGTATTTTTCCAACTGCGACTGCTTATTGGAGTAAACCTCACGATAATTCTTATCGAACAGAGAAGAGAAGTAATACCAACTTCCCTGTTGACAAACGAATTTCCACCCACAATCGGCAAACACTTGCAAATATTCGCCTACATCGTGTTGCTTCATCGTCTTAAAATCACCATAGTACCTTGTGTCGCTGGGTTCGCCCTGCTCGAACGTATAAACAAAAAACATAACTCGTACCAAATACCAGCCGCTTAAAGCCATCTGATTCAACCATGTCATTTCTTTCTCTTCTTGTACCAAATCGAAGAAACGAACCACATGTTTCTGCTTAACACTCATTTCCCTCACCCCTCTCTGCTTTATGGATTAACGCACGAGCATTTTTAAGCATCTCTTCAAGACGAGCCATTTCCAGCCGCAGCAAAGTGTTACCTTTTTCGGTAATCAGATAGACCTTGCGCCGATCTTGCTCACCTGCTTCGGTATACAAATGGATAAGGCCCAATGATTGCAGGTTATTC
>CALCNS010000318.1 GCA_937897315.1 uncultured Bacillota bacterium | reverse complement strand
CAAGAGATGAGGGGCTGGATGTCAGCTTTGATCAATATCCATATATCGCATCGGGTACGTCTCTCACCGGTGCACTGATTCCCGGATGGGTTCAAGCAGGAGGGCGAGAGGAGATGCTATCTCGTTTCTTAGATGATAGTCTACTGCCACACATACACCAAGAAGTAAAGAATAATATCCAGCGTAGGGGTGGCGCTGAAAGCTTAGTTGTTGCACATTATGCTCCTGAGCCCACCTATAATGGGTGGAGCCTAGCCAAGATTGCTTCGTTCCTAGAATTGGATGAAGTGGAAACGACTTTAGCATTGTTGAAGCAGGGAGGTGTTCAGATTGTCTCCTTTAACATGCTCGAAACCGATGTAGAGACCATTATGAGACATCCTTTAGGTATGATTGGTAGCGATGGTAGTCTGGTCGCATTCGGTGAGAACGTGCCCCATCCTCGGTATTATGGAACCTTTCCCAGAGTCTTGGCACATTATGCAGCAAAGGGTGTCATCTCGTTTGCTGAAGCCATCCGACGCATGACATCGGCTCCGGCTGCAAGGTTAGGGTTGTGGAATCGTGGGCTATTGCGACCCGGAATGCAAGCGGATTTGCTGTTATTGAATGAAAAGGAGATCCTAGACACCGCTACTTACGAACATCCCCATGCCTATCCGAAAGGCATAGTGTGGGTCATGGTTGGGGGGAAAATGGTTCTGTTTCATGGAGAGATTCAAGATAAAAGGGCAGGTACCTTTGTTCAAAGAGGGTAAGTACATGAGAACAGGCGACTCATCCAAAAGGAGAATCGCCTGTTTTTTTATGCCATAGCTTTGACTATAAGAGAAATGATTTGAGGAAAGACTGAGATGACGACCAGCATTCGAATGACCTGTAAAACAATTAAGTCGGTGCTTTGCACCCCTAGGTCGCAGGAAATGAGGGCCATATCGGTTGCCCCAGCAGGCGTAGCGGCTAGCATCCCTTCCTTTAATTCCATTTTGCAAGTTTTTTGCAACAAATGACCGGTCAAATAACAATTGACAAAATATCCAGCCAAAATGAGCAAAGCGGGAACTACCAGGAAACGTAATTCCAGTAAGTCGTTTTTGTAAATGCCACTTCCAATATAACAGCCAGCCAAAACCTGAGCCAGCCTCTTAGCCCACATGGGGATGTAAGAGACATTCGTGGTCAGTTTGAGCGCCAAAATGGCGACTAAACTAAAGAGCAGAGTGCCGGCTGTAACACCTGACGCACGACCTATGAAACCGGCGACAACAGCAACCGATATCGTTACAGCAAACTTCAAATTGGGTGAAAGGTGGCTTAAGGAGAAACGATTGAAACCTTTCTTGGGACCTAAGTCCGTTTCGGAACCGTTATTGAAATCAATACTTTGAATGTCGGTGCCGCTTTCCTTACGGTCGACCCAAGCGATGAGCGAGGGGAATAAACCAATACCTGATACCATGCGAACAAACTGTAATACGGCGACTTTGGCCGCATCAGCACCTAAGTCGGCAGCAATGAGAGGGGTATCGGTCATGCCGCCCGGCACCGCACTCATGAGTGAAGTTAATAAATCCAATGGGCTTAGCCAGTGAATCAAGAAACCCAAAGTCAAATTCAAAGCCAACATTGAACTTAACAGCAAAACGGCTGGTTTGAAAATGAATTTCAGTCGTTCTAAATCACAGCGCTTGACAGAACAACCAATAAATGCACCGGCGGTGCATTGAGCGACGACTCGGGCATTCACCGGCATGGAAGCCATGCCAAACGATACATTCAGAATGGCAGCACCCAAAACGGCTCCGACCATCATTCCTCCGGGGACTTTTAGCTTGGATAACAACCAACCACCGAGGTAACCCACGGCAAAGGTCAACAACACATTGAGCATAGTGGGACAATCTCTCCTTGTTAGCCGGATTTACGGAGCTGTGGAGACAGGTCCTCCGGTTGGAATTTCGATTTGAACAGCAGATAAATCGCGAGTGGCTAATTCATTTAACATTTCTTCTAAGGTGTCCATGGCTTTGCCATATTCGGTCCAATTACCCTGTTGCCTTTGAGTGGTAACAATTTCATATTGTATCAAAATATTTTGGATAAGCTGCTTTAAATCGCTATCGACACTTTCGCCGGGAACGGGTGTTCCCGGAAGCTCGTCATCCCCTTCGGGATTTCCGAAAATTCGAATTAAGGCATTCGGTAGATTGTCTTCCATGACCAGACGATTGCCATAGGAAACAATGACTTTCTTTAACTCCGGTAAGGAACTGGAGTTCGAAGTGATATAGAGCGGGACCACATAAAGTAAGGAGTCTTTCAAAGGAACCGTTATGGTATGCCCCTTTGAGACGGTGGAACCTCCTTGGTTCCAAAGAGATAAATCCTTGGAAATATTGGATTCCTGATTGATTCTCGCCTCAATTTGCGCTGGTCCATAGACCAAGCGATCTTTGGGGAAAAGATATACCGATAAGGAGCTAACGCCATCTTTGTTGGATACACCGGCCAAGAATGCGACCATGTTGTCTTTTTGCGAAGGAGTTAGCGGGTAAAGAGTCATGAATTCGGCTTGATCCGAGCCGGGGAATTCCATAATGTCATAGTACGATTCGACCGGTTGACCTGATGTTTTGGCAATAGCCCAAACATCTTCGCGATTGTAAAACACTTTCGTATTGGTCATGTGATAGTTCAAGAGCATTTTGGCTTGTATCTTAAACATATCTTCTGGATATCGTAAGTGCGTTATTAACCCCGATGGCATGTCAGACATGGGCTTAAATAGATTGGGGAATATCTTAGCAAACGTTTGAACGACAGGGTCGGTGGTGTCATACAAATAAAAGGAAGTGGTGCCATCGTAAGCGTTGATCGTTACCTTGACACTGTTACGAATATAGTTTGCTCCGGCCATTTGCTCGTCTTGTTGCCAAGATTGAGCATATGGGAAATTATCACTAATCGTGTAGCCATCGATAATCCACATCAGTTGACCTTCATGAATTACGAGATATGGGTCTGAATCATAGTATAAGAAAGGAGCAATGGTGCTGACCCGTTCAACGATTTGACGATGCAAAAGGATTTTTGAATCGGCGGTAATCTCGTTGGTTAGAAGAGGATTGAGCGTGTTGAAGCGAATGCTAAACAGCAAGCGAGCAAACATGGAGCTTATCGATAATCCGGCTTCGCCTTCATAACTAGTTTCGGCATTGGAATCACCCATGGGATAATCAAATTCTTTCGAGCGAGTGCCAACAATGACATAATCTTTAGTTAGCTCACCGTAGTATATTTCTGGACGGGTAATGGCAAGTTCCGGAATTTGAGTTTGCGGAGGAATGTCTTTGACGATAAGATTCGGTTGACCATCACTGCTGATTTCATTGCTTGGAGCAACCACCGCACCATAACCATGGGTGTACTTTAAGTGGCGATTGACCCAGGTATTGGCCTCGGTCTGGAGGGCATCTGCTGGCAATTCACGGGCACTTAGCATGACCGGAACCAACTCGTTGTTGATTAAATATCGATCCACATCCACATCGTTAAACTTATAGTAGAGTCGCATTCCCTGTAACTGACTGAACGCCTGCTGCGTTTGTTGATAGTTCAGCAAGGGAACCGTATCGATACTGGTGGAATATTCGTTTAACTCAGCCCAATCCGCGGTGGCATTGGCGGCGATGGGGTAATCTATTTCTACTGTGTTGTTCAAATTGTAAGCCAAACGAGTGAATTCAATATTATACTTTAAATAAGGTTCTTCCATAGTGAACTCATTGGGTTTGACCTGCAGATTTTGTATCAACCCAGCCACAACCGTTTGACCGGCCACGGCGATGACGGCAACCAAGACGACAGGAACAATTGCCGTGCGTAAGCTGGGACGTGCCATTTGGGAGAGCATCATAAACGCTCCCAAAACACTGATGCCCATGGCAATGTACAGCGTAGGTATGGAGGCATGAATGTCGGAATAGCTTGCGCCAAAGGCCACTCCTCGGGGGGAGTAGACCAAGTTGAGCATCTCAATCCAGAAGTTTCCTGCCTGTAAGACAAACCCAAATGCGCCTAACATTCCCAGATGAGCAAAGGGACGTTTGTCCAGAGGAGTTTTGCGAAAACCGCCGTTGGTGAGGTAAAAGAAACCGCAAACAGCTAAAAGAAAGAGAGTTAAGCCAAAAGCAGTTTCCAAGATCAATTCCAGTAATGGAAGGGTGAATAGGTAAAAGCTTACATCGTGCTTAAAAATCGGGTCAGAAACTCCATAGGGTACTTGTTGGAGGAATTTTGCTACGACCATCCATTGCGAAGATAAAGCAATGGCATTGCTAATACTGACCAAAGCAGAGAACCCCAAAATAATCCAACTCAGTAAAGGGCTTCGAGCGATGGTGCGCCCGAATTCAGAAAGATTCCCTTGCATGCGTTGTCTGGTTTGACCAAAGTCTACTTGGATGACCTCCGGTTCAACGATATCCTCGGGACCGATTCGAGCTAACCATTTTTGGAGCCACTTCAAATTGGCAAATACAAATAAGAAAGTGACCGCAAAGCCGATGAAACCTAAGATGATTTTTTGAAAAAGGATCGTAGTGAACACGTCCTGATAATTGAGAGATTGGAACCATTTGTATTCTGTGAAGTAGAAAGCCATCGTGCCCACACTTCCTACCATCAGGAAGATAAACGCAATGAGCCAGGGTAAACGTTTTCTCATAGAAAAACCTCCCTTTCAAAGAGTGTAATTGTATTATACCAAATATTAGGGTAAATGAAAATAAGATTTTTGAATGAGGCAGGAAAATTCTTACGTATGTCGAAATGAATAATCAAATAAATAAGTGGAGGCGATTCTCTTGAACAAATATGCAATTAAGGGTGGTTCCGTTTGGACAATCACCAATGGCACCATTGAAAATGGCGTGGTTTTGGTGGAAGGAAGCAAAATCGTCAAAGTTGGATGCGAAAAAACCGAAATTCCAGCGGATTATCAAGTGATTGACGCCAGTGGTAAGGTGGTATTACCAGGACTCATCGATGCTCACAGCCATCTTTCTTTATTTGGTGACCCTTCGATTTGGGCGACCTCCGATGGTAACGAAAAAAGCGGAGCAATTCAAGCCAAATTGCGCGGCTTGGATGCGTTAAATCCGGAAGACCCGGCCATTCCTGTGGTCCGTGAAGGTGGATTTACAGCTGTGTATACCGGCCCCGGTAGTTCGAACCTCATTGGTGGCACCGGATTTGTGATGAAACTAAAGGGACGTACTGCGGAAGATATGATCATACCCGGTACAGAGGGTATGAAAATGGCTTTGGGTGAAAATCCTAAACGCAATTACGAAGGAAAAACCAATGGAACTCGTATGGGCAATGCTGCGGTTTTGAGAGATGCTTTGTTTAAAGCGACAGACTATATGAATAAAGTGGAACGTGCCAAAGCAGAAGGTAAACCTGCACCCGATAAAGATATGAATTCTGAGGCCCTGATTCCAGTGTTAAAGAGAGAAATGAAAGCTCGAATTCATGCTCATCGTGCGGATGACATTATGACCGCGATACGTATTGCTGAAGAATTCAACTTGGACTATATTATTGAGCACTGCACAGAAGGCTATAAAATTGCCGACATCCTAGCCGCTAAGAAAGTGAAAGCCACGGTTGGCCCTCTAAATATGGGACATAGCAAACATGAACTTTGGAATGTATCTTGGAAGAATCCTGCGGTATTGGCGGAAGCCGGTGTCATGGTTGCGTTGCAACAAGACACCTCTGCACATACCATTTATCTGCCTATCATGGCTGGTTATGCGGTAAAAGAGGGCATGAAGTATGAAGACGCTCTTAAGGGGATTACGATTATCCCAGCCGAAATGTTAGGTGTTGGCGATCGGATGGGTTCTTTGGAAGCCGGAAAGGATGCCGACATTACCATGTTTACAGGTGACCCGCTCAGCAACTTCAGCAAATGCGTTTTTACGATGATTGATGGAGAAATCGTTTACCAAGCTTAACCGAGAAATATTGAACTCCCTTGGATTACAATCCAAGGGAGTTTTTTTAATGATGTTTTGTGATGGACAAACCATGGTGTTGAACCGTATTATCGATTTTTGCCATACAACGATATCCAACCCATACCAGAAAGCTAGTGGTGAACCATAATAACGCTTCTTTCATATCCATCACCTCTTAATCACAGCATACCATGTGCAGTGTTAAGAGAAGATTAGGAAAAATTGAATGGTGTTAAAATCGTGTTAACAAGAAGGTTATGCTTTATCCAAGGTATTCAATCTCATATCCCCGGGCTTAATCCAACCCCATCGAACAAAAACTTGGTGAAAGAATAAGGTGATTATGGCCGGTAGAATAAAATGAAGTAACCCGATTTTGACAAATACTTCTACACTATATCCCATGGTTTCTAAGGTCCCGAATTGTCCGACCAAGCCGCTGGTACCCATACCTGCTCCATAAGAGGTGTTTTGCATGGCAAATACTTTGGTAGCGAGCGGTCCTGTTATGGCAGAAGCCAGCGTGGGAGCCAGCCATATTTGCGGTTTTCTCATAATATTGGGTATTTGCAACATAGAGGTCCCTAAACCTTGCGCTAGTAAGCCATTGATTCCGTTATCCTTATAACTGGCTACAGCAAAACCAATCATTTGCGCACAGCAACCAGCAGTGGATGCTCCAGCTGCCAACCCGCTAAGTCCAAGCATAATACTTAAAGCAGCAGAACTAATCGGTAAGGTGAGTACCATCCCCATAATGACGGAAACCACCACTCCCATAAGAATGGGCTGCAATTGCGTGGCTTCGTTTACAATGGTGCCAATGTAAGCTGTCGCTTGTCCCACACTTGGGCCAAGTTTTAAGCCGGTCAAGCCACCACTGACAATAGTGAGCAAAGTAACCAAAACAATATCGGC
>CALCNS010000317.1 GCA_937897315.1 uncultured Bacillota bacterium | reverse complement strand
CTGGTATGACAATCTTCCCTTGTTTGTCAATATAACTCCAACACTGGTCCGTTCTTACCGCAGCTAATCCATTGCAAAAATCTAGTACTTCATCATACTGAGGTACCGCAACAACTTCACCCTTTATATTTGCAAATCCGAATTTGGTTCCAACATTTGGGTCTCGGTCGCTGTTCTTAACCTTAAATAAACCGTCCGATATATGCAAGGGTCTAGGAATACACTCAAAGTAAGCTGTTCTATTGGAAGAACTTTCATAATAACCTAACGAGTAGCCTTCTGGTTCAACACCTTTAGGAAGTTCTGCAACGATTGCACCTGACTTATCAATGATACAATATGTTAAGACTTTAAAATCTACAGAGGGTTTTATTACCACGGCATATCCTTCTGAAAAAGCACTGGCGTTCGTATACTGAGGAGCGATGACCCACTGACCTTTCGTATTAATATAGCCATACTTTGTGTACCCCGTCTTCTCTACTAAGATAGCGGGTGCAACAAGTTCATCTGGTTCCGCTTCCACCGCTTGTATAAGAATATTGTTTTTCGCTTCGCTTCCGGGTGGAGTATTAGCAGAACCGGGCATGATACTAGGTTGCTGACACCCTACTAGAGTTAGCGCTACTAAGAAGAAGGCAATAGACAAATAGGCTGATTTTCTTATTTGCGTCCTTTTCTTTGTACATGGTTTCATTCCATTTCCACCTCTAATCTGCTCTTCTATCGAATTTGAATTCTGAATCTGAGCTTTGACTGTCAAAAGCTCCGCTTGTTTGACAAAATCACTTATTATCAGTTTACTTTCGTCCTCGAAATTACAGTAATCGGTGTCCTACAATGAGTTTAATACTTCTTTGCTTCCACTACACGAAAACGCATTGGCCACAAATATAAGCCATGATTACACGCCCTTCGCAAAATACCTCCATTGAGACATTTTCCATATTTCCACCATTGATTCTTTATTTCCTTTACATTTTAGCAATTTGTGAAAATTCTACCTATGAGAAGAACGACCCGGAATCTCTCCCGAGTCGTTTCTCTTTTAAGTTCTCCAACACGATAGTGAATGCAAAGCCTTCTTTGAAATAAGAAACTCGCACTTATGCGCTCCTTCACTCTTTACAAGAACCTATTAATCTTTAGTTTTCAACTTGAGCGTAACGATTTCATAAAATATCCACTCATCGTAATCAGTGAAGCCAATGCACCAAACAAACTAATCACTACCCATGCTGGTAGAACATCTCCAGCAAATCCAGCAATGACCGTGCCCAAGGGATTCAAAGCGCTCGACAACATGGTTCGGAACGAATAAACCCTTCCACGCATATCATCATCTACTTCTCTTTGGTAGATAACCGATGAACACATACCGCTAATCATTCCACCCACTAAACCAATTGCGAATAGGAACATGGACAATGGCAGGTAAGAACTCAACCCGAGGAACATCTGCGAAGAGGTCATCACCAGACAACTGCTAATCAAAACGATTCCCACACGATCGATCTTCTTAATGAAGGTGATCAAAATGGATACAATCAGTCCTGTCGCACTGGCTGCTGTCGCCATCGCTGCGAAATCCCCCACTCCACCCAAACGCTCTGACACATAAAAAGGCATGAGCAAGTTTTTGGCCGCCCCCATAAAGTTTGCAAACGAAAATATGAACATTAATTGTATGATTACTGGATGCAATTTAATATATTTCAGGGCTTCTACAATATTTTTAAGCTGATATGGCTTTTCAACTTTCTGTTTGCTTAAGTATTCTTCTTTTGCAGGAACAGCAATAAGAGATAAACAAGAACAAACATAAAGAATTGCCTGTAAAAAAAACACATAACTGTACATGTAATTGGTTTTGGCTAACATCAAAGCGGACAGCGTAGGCCCAAAAAGGGTACCGGCACTTAAAAAGCTCTGTTTCATGGCATTGGCTTGTGTAAGCAAGTCCTTCTCAACGATATTAGGAATTATCGCTTCTGAAGCTGGCATATAAAACGCATTTGTTGCCGAAGAAAGAAAAAAGTAACCGGCAAGCAAATAAGAATTGGCCCCATGGTTCAGCAAATAATAGCCTAATAAGGCAGTAGATGCCGCATTTATTAATTGTGCGCATTGCATAACTCTTTTACGACTAAAATGGTCCAGAATACTCCCTGCAAATGGCAATAACAAATAAGTAGGAAGGTAGCTGGCTAAATAAGTTAACCCTGCCCTTGAGGTTGATCCCGTCGTTTCTTGCAATAACCACATGATCGCCAGACCTGCAATGGAATTTCCTAAAGTGGACAACAGATTTCCCGAAAGGTAGATTAAGAGACCTTTGTTTCTCCATATATTGTTATGATTCGCCTTCTGAGCATCATCGTTCATTGCTTACCCACCTCTCATCTATATAGAGTGCTGCATTAGAGAAAACAAATGCAACTAATTGTCTACTTATCATAGGAATGATTTTGGTTTACCGAAGTAATTCTGGGCGACCACGAGCATCCATAATGATGCCACAGACACCGCCTTGAATCTTTACGAAAGTAGGATAAGGCCACCTTGCACCATTCATTGGTGAAATATGCAGTTGAACCAATTCATCAAAAGCAAGAGGAACCGTTTTTACATCTCCCCAGTTGACCGTTTCACTCATCTGCCTGCCGTCTTCGCTTTCGACTCTGATTTGGAAAGCAGGAGTGTCTAGCGTTCCTCTGCCTAATGGGGCTAACAGTGTACCTAACCGAATCAGTCCTTCTCGTTGTAATAGGTCCAGAGCTGCTTGCTGATTATATTTTGAAAATACGCCAAGGTGAGGTATCACAAAACGATTATCTAGTAACAACTCTACAATCCCTTGAGGGAGCAAAGAGTCAATCAACATCATAGCTGCCTGCTCCTGCTTTGGAGCATTGGACAACACACCACCAGAACCTATGATTACTTGAAAATCGGAGATATGAATTTCCCTGATCTGGTTTTTACTCAGATTACTGAAAAACCCTTGCGTTGGCGTTTGTAATTTGGCGATCTCTAAATGATCCAAAAATGACAGCCTTAAAGCTTCACGCGCCAAAGCTTGTTCAACCCATAACTCGTTATCGTTTTCCGGAATGGTCGTTGGAAATAACAGCTTGTTACCAACTTGTTCCATCATCTGTTGCAAAGTGATGTGCGCCTCTGGTGGTAACCATGCTGCAATACGATCCCAACCTGAATTTACAGCAACATTGGCGATGCTATAGCTCATACCATAATTTGCACTGACTGATCGGGTATATTCTCCATTCACCACAGTAAACACGTCTGTGGTAGCTCCACCTATATCAACGGCAATAATGTTTGCTTTCTTTGTTGTTGAAAATGCTTTGAGGATCTCCCCCACTGCAACTGGAGTCGGTAGTACTTCGTACGAGACGAGATCACGCAACATGGCATATCCGGGTGCTTGCGACATCACATGCTCCACAAATAGATTTTGAATCGCATTTCGAGTAGGTGTAAGGTTTTCCATATGAAAATCCGGACGCAGATTCTCTGTGATGGTCACCTTAAAATTTTCTTTAAGAAGATCTGTCACCAAATCGATTCCCTGCGAAGTTCCTGCATATATAATAGGTAACCTATAATGATAACCAAATTTGGGTTTGGGATTCGCTTCACGAATAAAATCACACATCTCAATGAGAAAATTGCCGGGTTCTGCCCCTTCTATGCCACCCGACAATAGAATCATATCGGGACGAAGCGTTTCTAGTCGATCGATTCGTTGTTGCAAAGTCATGTGATCGTCTGGGGAAAAGGTATCGAGTAAGATCGCACCTCCACCCAAGGCCGCTCTCTGGGCACTCTTAGCCGAGATATGACTCACCTGACCACAGACCACCATTTGCAAACCACCACCTGCTGAACTGGTGGAAAGGACTTGAATATTGGGCAGCAAATGGCTTCGATTCTCCTGAAGCAATGGAATTTCGCAAACGTCTTCCAGTAATTCAATACTCTTTAGAACACCAATCATAACATTTTCTTCTGGAGCTTCCACTGTAGTAGGCGTTTCTACTTTCCCAGTAATGTGCCATTGATTCTCTACAAGAGTGAGTAAACGAGCTTTTGTGGTAGTACTCCCCACATCTGTAACAATGATGTAATTCAGATCGGAAGAGCACACGTCTGAACTCCAGTCACGTTTCGGAAACTC
>CALCNS010000316.1 GCA_937897315.1 uncultured Bacillota bacterium | reverse complement strand
GGACCCCCAGTTAATCGAAACCATTCGTGAAAGAGTCCTTTCCTATGAACATGTTTTGGGCTTGCACGATTTAACGTTACACAACTATGGGGAAACGCGCATTTATGCCTCTTTACATTGCGAAATCGATGCCAACCATGATGTCATGGACAGCCATGAGCTTATCGATCGCATTGAACGGGACTTCTACCATGACTTGGGTATTCGCATGGTCATCCACATGGATCCTATTATTGCAGATGATCTACGAAGCGATGCCTTGCAAGATGAAGTATCTGCATTATTGACCCATATATCTCCTCTACTTAAGATGCATGACTTTCGTGTGGTTTGGGGGAAGAAATTGACGAAAGTCATCTTCGATATTGAAGTGCCCTATGATTTTAGTTTATCCGATGAAGACTTACTTTTGCTTATAGAAGAACGACTTCGCGAGTTGAGTCCCACCTACCATGCCGTTTTGCGCATCGATCACGAAGATGTATATTAGAGTACAAAACAAGGCTCCGGTCGCTTGTCCGGAGTCTTGTTCTGTACTAAGTTTATTTCTTTAAAAAAGTAGCAATATCGAGAATGACCTGATCCGGTATGTTTCCCGGTGTGTTGTATTCACTAACATCTAGCTTCCCATTGCTAGGCATAAATAAGTGATTGAGGTTTTCGTACAGCTTGTAGGTCACATTCATATGGGTGCCTAAGTAGTCCTGCCATGCTAAAAAATCCACATCGACTTTTACCTGAAAATCCGCGTCTCCCTGCAAAATGAGTATGGGTATTTCTAGTTCGGAAATGAGTTTTCCTGTATCGATGGCATTGAGACTCAACCAGTATGAAGCCGGTTGTTGTAATACCAGAGTGCCCAAATCGACCTCAGTCAGTTTTTTGATTTTTGCCGCTTCCTGCTGCACTTGTGCCAAATATGTCGCTTTATCGGTTGCCGAAAGTGTGGTGTTCAGCGCGAGAGCATCTTTGGTTTGGTCTACCATAATATCTTCTAGTTTTCGTGGTGTTCCTGCCATGATGACAATATGTGTCACCTCTGGGTTTTCTGTGGCCAAATACGGTGCCAACATACCACCCAGACTGTGTCCAATGATGCTAATCTCTGAGTGTGGTAACATTTCTTTGGCTAAGGCAATAGCCGCCATGACGTCGTCGGTCACTTCTTTTTGAACTGTGATTTGGTGTAGAGCAGCTTGGTCTTCTGCGGCCGGTGGGTATTGATAATACCGTTTATGGTAACGAATGGACGCAATCCCTTCCGCCGCTAACCCTTGTGCCAAATCCTTAAAGGGTTGATTCCCTGCCCCCACGGTTTCGTGCATATCCTGAGGTCCGGAACCATGCACCAGAATCACCACCGGAGGATTCTCTTTTCCTACCGGTATGGTTAAAATGCCCTGGAGTTTCTCCTCCCCGGTTCCGACTTCGATCTCTTGTTCTTCATAGGAATCGGTGATTTGTAAGGGTTCCTCAATGGAGAAATAATTCAACCAAAGCCCTTCCAATTTGTAATCATGATCCCAGGTAAGTTTGACTTGAATCCCATTGAGCTCATATTGCAAGATGACCGTACTCACGGCCCGATTATTTTTGTATTCCACCGCGGTCTTGTAGAGAGTCTGATACGCTCCAATCGGGTCTGCCACCGATTTCCAAGCTCCAATGAGAGCGTCCTTGCTGAGGGCTTTGCTCATCGTCGCAGAGAACACCTTTATTGTACCATCAAATTGGGCTTTCGCCATTTCTTCTGCGTATCGGTTGCTCAAAGCTAGTATTTGTGCTTCATCATATACAAAGGTTTCTTTTGGCTTTTGCTGACATCCCGTTATAGTGAAAAGTAATATAAGCAAGATCGCGAACACGTAGTATTTGCGCATGGCTTCTCCTCCTATTTTTGGATGAGCATCGCCAACAACGCGGCGAGCCCTAAGAATGCATAGGAAGCACCGATTAGAAGAGGATGGTTTTGTATTCCTCCGATATATGCAAAGTAAAATCCGGGCCAGAATAACAAGAACGACCCTTTTAACATGAGAACTCTATACTTTTTTCGCCAAGGTTTTGGGCTTGTTTGAGTCATTAGAAACTCTCCTTTCGAAGCTTAGTAGAAGAAGGATAACAGATACACAAAGATCCCGACCAGTAAAACGTTGATCAAGCAATAT
>CALCNS010000315.1 GCA_937897315.1 uncultured Bacillota bacterium | reverse complement strand
ATTTCAGAATTGCATTTACCGGAAGAAACAGACAAAATGGAGGAAACCCACAATCTTTAACAGAAAAGAATCAACATTGCAGCGAATTACCGATATTTCGGTAGGGAGGGATCATATCTACGTATTCAAAGGTTCTATTTTTTACCGAAATATGGAGGTGGCTCAATGGATAAAATAACAGTTAGTGATTTAGCGAAACAGCTCAAAGTATCGAGCAAATTAATTACCAGTTTATTGTCCGCATTAGACATGACAGGGGTGACCAATGATACGGTCATTGATGCTCCTGTAGTCAAGGCGGTTTCTGATGTTGTACTTCGTGAGAAAGCAAAGAAGGCAGCAGAGAAAGCCAAGCAAGAAGAACTTGCTGCGAAAGCTACAGTGAAACCAGATGTAGTGCAAGTTCAAAGTATACCCGCTCAACCGGTGACTCCAAATCGTCCTCCTGTTTCACAGATGCCAGCAGGGCAGGTGACACCGCAATCCACCTATCAACAGCAGAACCGTCCGCAAGCAACATATGCCAATCGAGCGGATGGCCAAGGTCAGCGACCACAAGGTGGACCGCGTCCACAAAACGCACCACCACAAGATCGTCGACCTTATACCCCTCGTCCTATGGATCAGAGTGGCGCACCTCGTCCTCAGGGACAACAAGGTCAACAGGTTCAACCAGACCGCCGTCCGTATCCACCTCGCCAAGGGAACACCCCTCCTCAACAAGGTCAAATGAACAGACCTTATCAAGGAACCAATCCTCCACCTCAAGGTCAGGGGCAGCGTCCCCCTTATCAACCAAGACCTCAAGTCGGTTCGCAGGGTGGCCCGCAGGGGAACTTTCAAGAAAGAAGATCCTATCCGCCACGTCAACCAGGAGATTCGGTTCAACCGCGTCCGCAAGGAAGTTATCCTCCAAGCAATCGTCCACCCGGGCCGAGACCTGCTCCCGGTAGCCCTCGTGCGGATAGCCGAACAACCAGGCCGGTTGGTAATCGACCCGCTGCGGTACCTCCACCACCTACAGTCGATAAACCGCTTGCACCCAGCAATAAAATGGTCAAAAAAGACCGCAAATACTCAGATGAGAGGTATCGCACACAAGAACGGATGTTCTCATCGGAAGAAGAAACCTCGGGAAAAGCTCCTCGAAGTAGTAAAGCAAGAAAGAACAATCGGAATAAACCAATTGAGAAGATCATCAACACACAAATCCCAACACATATTGAACTGGGTGGCAGCGTTACAGTCAAAGTGTTATCCGATCTTTTAAAGACTGATGTAGCCTCCGTCATTAAGAAATTAATGCAATTTGGCATTATGGCGGCCATGAATCAAGAAATCGATTTAGATACTGCTACCTTAGTCGTTCAGGAATTTGGCAGTAGTGTGGTGGCACCCAAAGAGGCGTTTAACCCAGAAACCATCATTGTGGATGCCGATGATACCGAAGAAGAACTCCTTCCTCGTGCTCCGGTGGTAACCGTTATGGGTCACGTGGATCATGGTAAGACCTCTTTGCTTGATGCGATTCGTTCTAGCAATGTAGCTGCAAAAGAAGCGGGCGGTATTACCCAGCATATTGGTGCTCACACAACAGAGATTAAAGGTAAAAAAATCACCTTTTTAGACACTCCCGGTCACGAAGCGTTTACTTCCATGCGTGCACGTGGAGCACAAGTAACCGATATCGCTGTATTAGTAGTAGCTGCAGATGATGGTGTCATGCCGCAAACAATTGAAGCGATTAATCATGCAAAAAACGCGAAAGTTCCCATTATTGTAGCAATTAATAAAGTAGACCGTCCCAACGCTCAACCGGAGCGGGTCAAACAAGAACTTACGGAGTATGGTCTTATTGCGGAAGAGTGGGGTGGAGACACGATGATGGTGAATGTCTCTGCTTTGAAGCGACAAGGTATTGATGAGCTTTTGGAGAGCATCATTGTCTTGGCTGAAGTAATGGAATTAACAGCGAACCCCAATCGAAAAGCGGTAGGTACTGTCATAGAAGCAAAACTTGATAAAGGTCGCGGACCTGTTGCCAGTGTGTTGGTTCATAAAGGCACACTCAATATTGGGGATATTATGATTGTTGGACGTACTTTCGGTAGAGTTCGTGCAATGATTGACGACAAAGGACGTAGGATTAAGAAAGCAGGTCCAAGCACACCGGTCGAGGTTGTAGGATTAAGCGAAGTACCGGATTCCAGTGATCCTTTCTATGTTGTGGAAGACGAACGACAAGCAAGACAACTAGCGGAAACTCGTGCATCCAATCAAAAAATTGAAGAACAACAAAAATCGAGCCGTGTAACACTAGAGGACTTATTCAGTCAGATGAATACCGGAGAAGTGAAAGATCTTAACTTGATTTTAAAAGCGGATGTCCATGGTTCTGTAGAAGCCATTAAAGCTTCTTTAGTTCGACTATCCACTCCGGAAATTCGGGTGAATATTATACACACCGGTGTAGGTGCGGTTTCTGAAACCGACGTCATGTTAGCAAGTGCTTCCAATGCGATTATTATTGGATTTAACATACGACCCGATCAGAATGCGGCAAAAGCAGCGGAGTTACAACATGTGGACATTAGAACCTATCGCATTATTTATGAGATTGTGGATGATGTGGAAGCGGCAATGAAGGGCTTATTGGCCCCTGTTATGAAAGAGTCTGTCATTGGTCATGTTGAGATTCGCGAAATCTTCAAAATTTCGAAAGTGGGAAGTATTGCCGGATGCTATGTAACAGATGGTAAAGTGACCCGTAATTCTATGGTTCGAGTCGTTCGAGACGGTACCGTTGTTCATGAAGGTCCCATTGAATCTTTAAGAAGAATCAAAGACGATGTTCGTGAAGTTGCGAGTGGCTATGAATGTGGAATCATGTTACAGCGCTTTAACGATTTAAAAATCGGTGATCGTTTCGAAATCTTTGTAAAAGAAGAAGTCAAACGAACCGAATTATAGACAGAAATGAAGGAGGAAATCAATGAAACAGAGAGCCCTCAGAATTGCTCAAATGATTAAGGAAGTTGTGGGTGAGCTGCTTCTGACCGGACTTCGGGATCCCCGCATTGGTTTCGTCAGTATTTCTGATGTAGAAGTCAGCGGTGACTTGAGATTGGTCAAGATTTACGTCAGTACCATGGGAACAGAGGTAGAGAAAAAAGCAACTCTCGATGGATTGGAGAGTGCCAAAGGTATCATTCGATCCACTATAGGTAAAGCAATCAGCTTGCGATACACTCCAGACATTTTGATTTTAGCCGACAACTCCATTGCCCGTGGGTCAGAGCTTATAGACTTAATGTCTAAGGTTACCAAACCAAATGACAACAAGCAGGAATAAATTCAGCGAGGTGGATCATATGACCCATCGATTGAATGTTGAGGAGGCGGCAGGGATCTTATCCCGGTCGTCTTCTTTTTCATTAGTATATCATCAAAACCCTGATGGAGATTGTTTATGTAGCAGCCTTTCACTCTATTACTGGTTAAGTCATCAGGGTAAATATGTCGAAGTCAT
>CALCNS010000314.1 GCA_937897315.1 uncultured Bacillota bacterium | reverse complement strand
GTAGTAGCGGTAGTGCAAGCACAAGAAAACGAGCAGACTCCAAGGCAGGAGTCTGTTTTTTTATCGGAAATCTCTTCCGACCCAGTTTTTCTGAGAGATGTTCCGGCAGGATCTACGGTGCAATTTGCGTCATATGATTGGCTGGTGCTCGATCCTGCCAATGGTATGCTGATCAAACAATCTCCCTATGGTACTCCGGTCCCCTACGACTCGTCAACACCGGGTGGTAATGTCTATTTCCAACCTTCGAATGCTAGCAACATTGGGTTTTTGTTAAATACGACCTTCTTATCCAGCTTATCTGCACTCGACCAAAGCCGAATTCGCAATGTGAACTGGGAGATTGGGCCACAAGGACACGAGTGGGAGCACATCGTAGGTGCCAAGGTCGGGCTGTTAAATACCATGCAAGTTCAAACCGAACCGGTAGCCAGCCAGTTGCAACCGTTTTTGGCGGACTCCTGGTTGCTGACTTGGCATGCCGTTGAGTATGATACATATGCTTGGGCTTCCGGACTTTCTGGTAATTACTACATCGGTTCAGACCTTCTCCCAACCGTGGAAACCGATTACTCTGTGGGTCATAATGTCCACCCGGTGATGTACTTATCCCCGAATACACCAACCTTAAGCGGAGCCGTCATACCACCACAAAATGAGATTCTTAGCTTCAGCGTACCGAACCAGAGGGGCGAAAGTGTGTTCGATTACGACACCTCGACCCTTACGTTTACGGTTACGGATTTGGTCGACCTAACCTCCATTGCCCCGCAAATTACGGTTTCTCCCGGAGCAACGTCTCAAGTGGTGAACGGTGTGGCTACGGATTTGTCGATTCCAACCACCTGCACCGTGACTTCATCCGATGGTTTCACAAAAAATTGGGTATTGGTTGCGCAGGTGCTTAGCACGAAAACCGATATCACTGAATTTAGCGTAGATGAAATGCAGCTGGTTGGCGAAGACAATTACGCCACCATAAACCGCAGTCTCCACACGGTACATTTTTTAGTCCCGGCAGATACCGATGTCACTCAACTGACCCCATCGATTTATGCCATGATGGATGCGAATATTGTACCCGAAACGAAAACAACGCAGGATTTCACTTCGCCGGTGGCTTATACCGTGACCGCCGAAGCGGGAAATTCGCAAAATTGGTTGGTCACTTGTGTGCGGGTAGGCGACACTGTGCCTTATACCGTAGAGCATTATCATCAGGATTTGGTCGGATTAAATTATTCCTTGAACCATACCCAAACTCTTTCGGGAACCTTGGGTAGCACCGTCACGGCTTCCACCCAGAGCAGCTCTGGCTTTGTAGAAAACATCACCCAAGCAAACCGAATCACCTCTGGTGTGACCCAATTGGATGGCAGTTTAACTCTGCGACTTTATTATGACCGGACTCTGCATCGTGTGACGTATGAAGAAGATGGTGGTAGTAGCGTGGCGGACCTCGCTTCTCTGCGCTATGGTAGTACGTTGACTACACCACAGACTCCTGTCAGAACCGGCTACCAATTCTTGGGCTGGTTTACCGATGTAGACCGAACTCAAGCAGCATCTTTTCCCATGATCTTGACTGCAGACACCACCTTCTATGCCAAATGGCAATCTACGCTGGGAGAGCCGGGAGATATCACCGGATTTACGGTGCGCAATCAAAAAGGCAATAGCAGCATCACTCGTTATGATGGGTATGGTAGCATCGATTTGGTGATGCCAGCCGGTAGCGATGTACAATTCCTGTCACCGGTCATTACCACGGCTGCGGGTACGACGATTTCTCCTGCTTCCGGGGAAATTCGAGATTTTCGTGGCTCGGACCAATATGGGGTTGAATATACAGCAAGTTATGGCGAGGATTCAACTCTTGCCTGGTATGTACGGATGACCCTCGAAGAGGAACCCAAAGAAATTCGGACATTTCACGTCCCCGGACAGCTGGGAGACTCTATCATCAACCCAACCGACCATACCGTGTATTTTGTCATGCCTTTTGGTAGCGATGTAACTACTTTGCGGCCTTCGATTACCGTACCTAATTGGGACACCGTTTTTACAGGATACTGGTGGGGAGTGCAAAACTATTACTCACCGACGGCATACGATGCAGAGGATTTCTCGTATCCGGTTGAATTTCATGTTGTAGGGAGCGATTCCATTGAGCAAAGTTGGACCGCTACCTGCAGGGTTCAGGCGGAAACAGCGGGGTATATTTCATCCTTTACTGTGCCAAGCCAGGTGGGGAACAGTTTCATCGACATGGTAAACCACAAAGTGGTCTTCCACATGCCCTACGGCACCGACGCCACTCATCTTGAGCCTACTATTGTAGTTCCTGCCGGAAGCACCCTGCAGCCCTTAGCCGATAGCGTTCGCGATTACTCCGGCTTGGTCTATTTCCAGGTCACTGCTCCGGGAGGAAGCCCCCAACTGTGGACCGTGCAATGCATCGTTGACCAGAATACCGAAAAGAGTATCGCAGGGGTGACCCTGGAGAAGAGCAAAGGTGTCGTCATCGATTCGGCTCTGCATACTGTCACCATAAAAATGCCGGCTGAAACCGATGTCACCAGTCTGGCACCACAGTTCCAACTACCGGCGGGTGCAGAGATCTACCCTTCTTCCGGAATTGCCAAAGATTTCACTTCGCCAAGGCAGTACTTGGTTTATGCCCAAGATGGGAGCAAACAGCTTTGGACAGTAACAGTGTTACTATTGGGAAATGTGACCGTAGAGCATTATCAGATGATGCCTTCGGGAGATTGGTATGGAGTGGAGAGAGTCAACTATTATTACGATCAGCAACCTAGTAGTACTTTTACCGCCGAAGCAGCTACTTTTGTGGGTTTTGTGGAGAACACCACGCACTCATCCCGTGTACCTGCCGGAACCGTTCAAGCAGGGAAAACATTGACCCTCAAGTTGTATTACGACCGCCTACCCTACACCGTTCAATTTGTGGAAAATGGTGGTAGTGAAATTGCGGATTTAACCCATGTTCTCTATGGAACCTGGCCAACACGACCCACTCCACCCGTGAAAACGGGGTATCGATTAGAAAACTGGTATACCGACCCAGAATGGACTAATGCTTATCAATTTAATGTGGATCTCACACAAGACCTAGTCCTCTACGCCAAATGGGAAGTCACCCCTCCCGTACTTTCACCTGCGGGTGGAAAGTATGCCCCGGGAATTACCGTGACAGCCGATATCGATTGCTATTACACCCTCGATGGCTCTGACCCACGCACCTCGTCCGGAGTGTTCCTCGCAGCGGGTGCAAGCATCGCCATAGACCAAACGACCTTGGTCAAATCGTGTTCTAAGCTTGCCGGAGAATATAGCCCGGTAGAAGAAACCACCTATGAAATCGTTACAACCAAATATTTGGTGAGCTTTGAGAGCAATCACGGAAGTGCCGTCGAAGCACAAGAAATTGCCTATGGACATCGTGCCACATTGCCGCAGACGCCGACTCAATATGGGTACACCTTTGTTCATTGGTGCAGCGATATTCATTTAAGTGAACCGTATGATTTCTCAACCGCAGTTTATGAGGATATCACCCTGTATGCAAAGTGGACGTTCGCTACCTTAACCATCACCTTCGATACCCAAAGTGGGAGTACCATAGAACCCGTTTCTGCATGGTTTGGCACCTACTTAACCGAACCCACCCCACCCAGCAAAGCCGGATATACCTTTAAAGAGTGGAACCCAGCTTTCCCGAGCACCATGCCGGGAGAAGATATCACCTTAACTGCCATTTGGACTGCCAACCAGTATACTCTACACTTCAATTCCGACGGTGGAAGCACTGTTGCAGACCAGTTGCAAACCTATCTTCAACCCATATCGGCTCCGGTTGCTCCTACCAAAACAGGATATACGTTTGCCGGTTGGTCTCCGGCGATTCCCAATGTCATGCCCATGTCCGATCTTACTGTCACGGCCCAATGGACGGTGAATCAATATACCATCACTTTCGATTCTGACGGTGGCACAGCCGTATTACCTATAACTCAAGATTATGGCAGTACCCTGATTTCACCCGAGAATCCTACCAAAACCGGATACGAATTTGGTGGATGGACTCCGTTTCTCCCTGCTACCATGCCTGCTGAGAATTTGACCTTGACAGCGTACTGGGGAGCAAATTTCTATACCGTCACCTTGGACACCAACGGGGGCAATCTCATCGACCCCATCCGCCGCGAAGTCAACACGGTGTTGACGGCACCGGCCAATCCAGTGCGAGCCGGATATATCTTTACTAGCTGGCAACCCTCATTCCCCTCGACAATGCCTGCTAATAACATGACCATTACAGCACAATGGCAAGCCAATTCGATTACACTGAGCTTTGATTCGGCCGGTGGTTCTAGTGTCGCTTCCATAGTTCAAAACTGCGACACCAATCTATCTCCTCCAGCGAATCCAAGCCGAGCCGGATATACCTTTGTTGCCTGGAACCCACTCTTGCCGAGCAAAATACCAACCTCTAACCAAACCCACACGGCAATGTGGAGCATCAACTCTTATACGATCAGCTTTACTACCGCAGGGGGCTCCGATGTTGCGAGTATGACAGAAGCGTACAATACCCCCCTAACCCAGCCAACGAATCCAACCCGAACCGGCTATACCTTTAGCGGTTGGAATCCCACTTTCCCCACGAAGATGCCTGCCGAAAATCGAACCTTGGTGGCTCAGTGGACTCCGAATCTTTACACAGTGACCTTTGATTCCAAAGGCGGCTCTGCGGTAACACCAGTCACCCAAGAATATCTCAAAGCCATAACTCTACCGAGCAACCCCTCCAAAGCAGGGCATACCTTTACCGGCTGGTATACCGATGCCGAAGCCACACTGTTATATGACTTCAACACACTGATTACCGGAAATCGTACCCTTTATGCCGGTTGGCAGATACAAAGTTACCTGGTTCGCTTTGAAGACTGGGATGGCGAACTCCTCAAAGAAGAAACAATAATCTATAACACCGCATCCAATCCACCGGTGAGTCCCGACCGTATGCCGACCGCTCAATACTTCTTTGAATTTACTGGTTGGGGTGGGGATACCAGCAAAATCACGTCTGCAACCACCTTTACAGCGGTGTATGAATCCATTTTGCGCCAATACACAGTGTATTACCTCGATACCACTGGGACAGAGATCTCCACCCAAACCGTTGCTTACGATAACTGGGCTGCGGAACCTCAACAACCTTATCGTGAGGGTCTCACCTTCATGGGTTGGTACCAAGATTCTGCTTTGATAAATGCGGTCACATTCCCGGTGCTCATACAGGGGGACATGTCGTTCTATGCCAGTTTCAAACGACCCGGAAACGAAATACTATCTTTCGAAGTAGCTGGGCAAGTAGGGAGCACCAGCATCGACTCCTATTTCAACATCGTGAGCCTAGTGGTACCATGGCATACCGACCGCACTCAACTCGTGACCACCATTACCGTTTCTCCGGGGGCACTGGTTTCGCCGGCTTCCGGAGTCGCCACGGATCTTAGTAATGGCAAGAATTTCACAGTCACTGCAGAAGATGGCAGCCAAAAACAGTGGTTGGTAATGGTTGGCGAAGCTGAATCTCCCAACGAAATTGAAACGTTCAAGGTTACCGGTCAAAATGGAGATAGCATCATCGACCCCGTCGCCCGCACGGTTGTCTTTCACATGCCCTTTGGCAGCAATGTGACCGCCTTAAGACCTGAAGTAACACTGACCTATGGGGCGTATTGCAACATTGGCTGGTTCCCCGACATGGACTATGGGGGTCGTAATCCGGTTGATTTTACTTATCAAGTGAAATACACCGTGATTACCGACCAGAAAGGATCCTACTCGTATTGGCAAGAATGGCTGGTAAGCTGTGTTATCGATCCCAACACTGCCCATGATTTCACTGCGTTCTCTGTGCAAAATCAGGTAGGCAACAGCGAAATCAACACAGCAGACCATACCATTGTCTTTCATATGCCCTATGGGACTGACGTAACCAATTTGCAACCCCAGTGGACGTTGTCGGCCAATGCTGCGGTGAGCCTAGGGGCTTCCATCCGGGACTATAGTCAACCTGTTACCATGACTACTCGCTCCGAAAGTGGGGCAGAGCAAGTGTGGCAAATCACATGTGTCGTAGATCCCAACCGAGCCAACGATATTACCCAGTTTGTGGTGGCGAACCAAGTAGGGAGTAGCCAAATCGATGCGGCGAATCACACGATTGTATTCCACATGCTCTACAACACCGACGTCTCGGTCTTAACGCCACAAGTATTGATATCGGAAAAAGCCACCCTTTCGCCGGTGTCTGGACTGGTTCGTGATTTTAGATTACCTCAAACCTATGAAGTGACCTCTCAGAGTTTAGAAGTTCAGAATTGGACCGTGACCTGCGTGGTGGACCCCAATCGTGAAAACAAGATAGTAAGTCTGACCGTGCCAGGGCAAATAGGGCAGACTACTTGGGACGAAAGCAAGCAAGCCTGGGTGTTCCATGTGCCCTACGGAACCAACATTCAACAACTTACACCGAGTTTGACTCTCTCGGAGGAAGCTTCCGTGAATCCGGCCAGTGGTACGACCTTAGATTTCAGCCAAGAGCAAATCTACACCGTGATTGCTCAAGGAGGAGAAATTCAAACTTGGGCCGTCCAATGTATGGTCGAACCCAACCAAGCAAACGACATCCTCACTTTTGTTGTAGACCGTCAGGTGGGCGAGAGCCTCATCGATGCGGCTCTACATACGGTGACCTTCCATATGCCCTATGGCACCAACGTCAAGACCTTAAACCCGAGCTTTACACTATCGGAACGGGCCAGCAGTGATGTGGCATCGGGAGTCCCTCGAGATTTTACACTTCCGGTGACCTACGGTATTCTCTCCGATAGTCAAGACGTACAGCTTTGGACCGTGACCTGTGTGGTGAACCCCAACACGGAAAACCGAATTCTTGGTTTCTCTGTGCCAAGCCAATCGGGTAGTAGTGTGATCGATACCAATGCACATACCATTACCCTTGCAGTTCCCTATGGCACACCCACTGGTGCGGTCATACCCACCTTCACCATTTCAGCAAAATCAACGGTAGAACCGGGCATTGGCGCAAGCGTGAATCTCGGGCAGCCGGTTGTCTACACCGTGACCTCTCAAAGTGGAACAGCTCAAACCTGGACCGTGACATGCAATATTTTACCCAATACCCAAAAGAATATAGAGCATTTTACGGTTCCGGGCCAAATCGGGGATACGGTCATAGACCAGATCAACCATACCGTGCGCTTTGAAATGCCGTTTGCGACTCCGGTTACGGCCTTGACTCCAACCCTTGTCCTCTCAGTCGAAGCCAGCGTTTCACCAATCTCAACAGCTCAAGTCGACTTTTCTCAGCCGCAAACCTTTACAGTGACTGCACAAGATGGCACCAGTCAGGCATATATTGTGACTTGTATCCGTCGCAATACGGCGAATGATATTGTGAGTTTCCGAGTCAATGGTCAATACGGAAGCACTCAAATCGATTCTGTGAATCACAGCGTCCTCTTCTACTTGTTCCCAGGCACGTCCGTGAGCGCTCTTGCACCTACCCTAGAATGTTCCACTGGTGCCACGGTTTCACCAGTCAGCGGTAGAGAGCAAAACTTCAGTTCCGCCGTGGTCTACACCGTTACCGCTGAAAACGGAACCCCCCAACTTTGGACGGTGACTTATCGCATATACTATGAACCCGAAGAAGAGGTAGCTCCACCGGTTAAACCACCAACACCCCCTCCGGAAGATCAACCCTTGAAACCCAAGGAGCTGGAAGAGAAAATCGAACCATTAAAGAAAACCTTTGTTCAGGTGGCAACCGATAGCGCTTCGGGAATCACTTCCAAAACTGCAACCCTTGCAGGCCGCATCGTTGCAGGTGGCGGGGACTTGACCGTGGGATTCCGCTACCGTCAAGCCGGTCAAAGCGATTGGATGTATACCGGAACCAGCAGTCAAACCATTGGCAATGGTGGAACGTTCTCCACAACCTTGACGGATCTCTTACCCGGAACCGAATATGAAGCAGAAGCCAGAGCAGCCAACAGCTTTGGTTTAGGGGAAGGCGGAGTCGTATCTTGGAAGACCACAGCGGCAACAGCACCGAAAGTGGCAACCTATGAAGCCGTTGGGTTGAGCTTAAATCAAGCTACCCTCACGGGTGCGGTACTGGATGATGGAGGATCTGTTCTCACCAATACCGGCTTCCAATGGGGCTTGAGTGAAGATTCTGCTTCCGAAGTGAGCACCGGCATCGGTAAACTACTACAAACCACCATTACGGACTTGAAACCGGGTCAGAAAATCAGCTATCGTGCATTTGCCGGCAATGCCGTTGCGACGACCTATGCTTCTTGGCAAACCTTTACAGTTCCTGGTTTGGTCGTCACCACCTTGAAGCCAACCGAAATCACTCGATCATCGGCAACTTTGCAAGGTCTCATCGTCGGCAGTAGCAAAATCATCGAAAGCGGTTTCAGTATTAGCCCGGGAGATGTCAATCTCCTCTTGGCAAACCCCAATGCGCAAGGTGAATTCTCGGTCAACTTGCAGAACTTAAAACCCGATGCCAAGTACTATTACACGGCCTATGCCAAAACAGCCGTCGGAGAATTCCGTGGCGAAGTTCAAGAGTTGATACTCGTCAATGACTTCCCGGTGGTAGAAACGTTGGAAGCCACGGAGAAGGCAACCATTGTGGCCAACATCGGTGGCTATGTCATCAAGAACAGTGGCTATAAGATTACCGACAGTGGCTTTGTCTGGGGTATGGACCCCAATCCCGACCAAAAAATCTCGGTGTCTCCTGGTGAAGACCTACGAACCCTGCAATATAAACTGGTGGGGTTAAAGGGGGGTACCACTTATTACTATCGAGCCTATGCTACGAACGAAAAGGGTACTGGATACGGTAAGACCATGCAGTTTATCACTGCAAAGGCCCTAAAACCGACAGTGGTGACGCAATCGGTGAGCTTTGACCCTGCCAGCTGGCAATGGGTTCTGGTGGGAAGTGTTGCCAACAACGGTGGCGTTCCTTTGGTGGAATATGGCTTCCGCATTAGCAGCGATGAAAGCCAATGGGCGAATTTGGTGGTTGGCTTCGACGTGCGTGGGAATTATATCTCGAGAGGGTTGCAGTTCATGGATGAACTAACACCCGGTACATACTACATGCGTGCGTATGCTTTGAACCCAGGTGGCATGGGAGAAGGGGAAATCCTCTCGTTTAAGGTGCCCACCAAACCGAGTATCACGGCTGCAGTGGATAGGGAAAGCATTGTATTGGATCATCTCACACTCGTCGGGACAATCACCGATACGGGCGGTTCAGAGATTTCTTGTGTGACCACTCAATTTAAGGTTCGCAAAGTGGGTGAAAGCGAATGGACTACACTGGGGACCACCCAAGGTGTGTTTGGAATAGGGGATTTCCGTTTTGATGCCAGCAGCTTGTCCCCCGGAGCGAAGTATGAGCTCATGGCCGAGGCTCGCAACCAAATTGGCTGGGGAAGCAGTGCGGTGGTTTCTTTCCAAATGAACTATGGCAAAACAGATCGAGATGCGGTAACGTATTTGAAAACACAAGGAAAGACGGCTACCGAGATTGCTACGCTTTTGAAGACCTATTATCAAGATAGCCCGGCCTCTGCCTTTGCTGCCTTGGTATTTGGAGAATTCAGCTTAAGTGACATCACAGCGGCGATGAAACAATCGACATATGCCACCAGCCACCGTAATGTGGCAAACCTCATTCAACAAGCAGGTTACGATGCTAAGGCTCTGACGAAAGTGATGTTAGAGCATTATGACCGTGATGTACTAATGATGGCCAGCGGGAATCGAGAAGAAGGTGCCTTGCTGTTAGCCAAAGTCAGTGGGTATACTTCTGTTGATCTTGCCAAAGTATGTTTGGAGCTGTTCCAATACGATACAGCAAGAACCGTATCCCGATTAAGTACTTATAATTTCTATGGGCAAGACGAAGCATATCGAGCGGCCCTAGAAGTGTATGGACTAGAGTCTATGATACAATTTTTGCTTGCCCAAGCGAATAGCTCCTTGCAACGTAGTGGTCAAGGGCGTATGCTTACAATTTTGACGGAAACAACCGCTTTTTTGCGTAACGTTGCGAAGTTGAGTTCAGAAGAAACGGCAAGTGTGTTAACGCGTTTTCATGCTGGCTTAAGTGCCAAAGAGCTAGCCAATGCGTTCTATTATGCCAAAGAAACCGTTTTCGAAACGGGCAAGGCCATTGCTTACTTGTTTGGGAGCAATCTTTCTGATATCGCCAGAGCACTAGAAGATACGCCCTTGAAAGAAGAGCGCATCAACGACTACCTGATTTTAGACCTCGGAGCATCGGCTTTGGATATGGTGCCCATTGTGGTCGATATCTATAACCACTGGATGGACCCCAAAGAAGGGTGTGCCATTATTTTCAAAACCTACTTCAAGTTAGATGCGATTGGTGCGGCGAAAGTTTTATATGCCGCCGGATGGACGGAGAATGTCGTCGATTATCCCGGTTATGGATTAGGTAATCTCATTTGGACCATGAAGTTACACTATGGCTACACCAGTGATGCGCAGTTGATTGAAGTATTTAAAGCGCTGGGGTTGTCCCCTCTGGAAGTAGCCAAACGGTTGGTGAACAATTCCGGCTGGCGGTGGTTACCATCATACCGGTTGGGTGGATACACAGCGACCGATGCCGCGGTCTGGCTCAAAGCAGATTGGGTGAAATACGGTCGTAGAACGCAAATCAGTCAGACCATTAAGATGTGCTATGAGGCCGGTTATGAGGTATCGGACATTGCATCGGCTTTGATTTTCCACTATGACCTCGAAATTGCTGAGGCCATGGCATTCTTTGTCGACAACATCAATCTGAGCTCGACAGCCATTAACGAAGCATTAACCAAGGCTTATGGCAAAGATCCTTTACAAAGCGCAGTAGAAAAAATGAAAGGGCAACCGCTGGAGAAGATTCTTTCGACTCTAAAGAGTACGTATGAAGTGAAAGATCCGGTTGAGGTGAGAAATTTACTAATCAAAGCGGGGTATTCGCAGGAAGCCATTTTCGAAAAGATGATTTGGACCTATTTTGAATCGTTTAATCGGCGAGAGCATCTTGAGGCATTTACGGCATATCTGCAACAAATAGACTCTGGATTGAATCGAAAAGACGCCAT
>CALCNS010000313.1 GCA_937897315.1 uncultured Bacillota bacterium | reverse complement strand
GAAGTTCTGTAAGCAGGAGGTGTTTTAATTTGACAGCACCTAAAATGCATGTTAAAAAGGACGATAATGTCGTCGTGTTAAAAGGCAAAGATGCCGGGAAGCAAGGCAAGATTTTGATTTCTAATCCTACTGATCGGAAGGTCATTGTGGAAGGTGTCAATTTGATCAAGCGTCATATGCGACCTTCCAATACCAATCCTAAGGGTGGTATTGTTGAGAAGGAAGCTCCGATATTCGCAGCCAAAGTACAGGTTGTATGCCCTTCATGCTCTAAACCGACCCGTGTCGGCAGAAAAGTGATTGAGAATGGCAAACATGTTCGTTATTGCAAAAAATGCGGACAATCCCTGGATAAATAACAGAAGGGAGGTAAAATCTTGTCCCGATTGAAAGAAAAATATCAAAACGAAGTGACAGCTCAGTTAACCGATCGCTTCAAATACACCAGTATAATGAGCGTTCCGCGCCTAGAGAAAATCGTGATCAACATCGGTGTTGGAGAAGCGATTCAAAATGCAAAAACGTTGGATGCTTCCGTCAATGACTTAACCATTATTGCAGGTCAGAAACCGGTCATCACGAAAGCTAAGAAATCCATTGCAAACTTCAAATTGCGTGAAGGCATGTCGATCGGTACCATGGTCACATTGCGCGGAGAGCGTATGTGGTCCTTCTTGGATAAACTGATGAATATTAACCTTCCTCGTGTACGCGATTTCCGAGGAGTATCCCCAAAAGCGTTCGACGGCCGTGGCAATTATTCGCTCGGTATTCGCGAACAGCTGATTTTCCCCGAAATCGAGTATGATAAGGTCGATAAGATTCGAGGAATGAATATTTCCATCGTAACCACGGCTAGAACCGACGAAGAGGCGTTTGAGTTGCTGAAAGCACTCGGAATGCCCTTCCGTTCCTAATGAGGAGGAAGCTTCATGGCTAAAACTTCACTGAAAGTCAAGCAAAGTCGCCCGCAAAAATTTAAGGTTCAAGAATACAACCGTTGTAAACTCTGCGGTCGTCCACATGCTTATATGCGCAAATTCGGCATCTGCCGCATCTGCTTCCGCAATCTTGCACATCAGGGTCACATCCCCGGTGTCAGGAAAGCCAGCTGGTAATATCGAAACAGGGAGGAGGTCGTTTACATGGCTATGACCGATCCGATTGCTGATATGTTAACTCGCATTCGTAATGCCAATGTAGTGTACCACGAAAAGGTAGACATCCCAGCGTCAAAAATGAAGGTTGCGCTGGCGGAAATCCTCAAAAGCGAAGGATTCATCCGTGATTATCAACAAGTCAGCGACAATAAACAAGGTATCATTCGCGTATTCATGAAATACGGCGCAGAGCGCGAACGAGTGATTACCGGTATCAAGCGTATTTCCAAACCCGGTTTACGCGTGTATGTCAAAAAGACAGAAATTCCCCGAGTGCTCGGCGGATTGGGTGTTGCGGTTGTTTCTACAACACTGGGTCTAATGAGCGACAAGCAAGCAAGAGCAGCCGGCTTAGGTGGCGAAGTTGTTTGCTATATCTGGTAAAGGAGGTGCCGTAAGTGTCTCGAATTGGTAGAATGCCCATCGTGATCCCGCACGGAGTCAGCGTGACTGTCGAAGGGAATCAGGTGAATGTAAAGGGACCCAAGGGCACCCTTACACGTGAAGTTCATCCAGAGATGACCATCACTTTAGAAAACGGAGCTTTGCATGTAACTCGTCCCAGTGACAATAAAATGCATCGTTCTTTGCACGGCTTAACCCGAACCTTAGTCAATAACATGGTGGTCGGTGTTAGCCAAGGTTTCACCAAGGCACTCAATATCGTGGGTGTTGGATATCGGGCTACAAAACAGGGAAGAACCCTTGTCCTGAATATGGGATATTCTCATCCGGTCGAAATAATTCCTGAAGTCGGTTTGGAAGTTGAAGTTCCAGCCCAAACGAGAATGATTGTCACCGGTATCGACAAAGAAAAAGTCGGTGCCTTGGCTGCTCAAATTCGTGGGGTCCGTGAACCAGAACCATACTTGGGTAAAGGTATTATGTATGAGGGCGAAGTCATTCGTCGCAAAGTCGGCAAGACCGGTAAATAAGGGTAATTGATCGAGAAAGGAGTGACTCCGCTTTGATTCAAAAGCAGGATGCGAATAAAGCTCGTCTGATTCGCCACTATCGTGTGCGTAAAAATATCAGCGGCACAGCTGAACGTCCTCGTCTCTGCGTTTACCGTAGCAACAAACACATTGTTGCTCAAGTCATAGACGATAACAGCGGTCACACCCTGGTCTCAGCCTCTTCATTAGAAAAGGCAGTCCGGGAAGAATTAAATTATGGCGGTAACATCGCTGCCGCAAAAGTTGTTGGAAATCTCATTGCCAAGCGCGCTATGGAACAAGGTATATCTCAAGTGGTCTTTGACCGTGGTGGATATCTGTATCATGGTCGTGTGGCTGCTCTGGCAGATGCTGCTCGTGAAGGCGGTCTGAAATTCTAGGACGAAGGGGAGGAATCTTCATTGCAAAAGATTGATTTCAGCAATCTGGAACTGACAGAAAAAGTGGTCTCCATCGGTCCTGTATCAAAGACCGTTAAGGGTGGACGTATTCGCCGTTTCAGAGCTCTTGTTGTTGTCGGTGATCAAAAAGGTCATGTCGGCATTGGCGTCGGCAAAGCACGCGAAGTGCAAGAAGCTATTAAAAAAGGCAAAGACGACGCAATTAAAAACATTGTTAAGATACCGATGGTCGGGACTACGGTTCCCCATGCAAACATCGGGCGTTTCGGTTCTGGTGAGGTACTGATTAAACCTGCTTCCGTTGGAACAGGGGTTATCGCCGGTGGCCCAGTACGTGCGATTTTGGAATCCGCTGGTATTCAAGACATTTTAACCAAATCTCATGGATCTTCAAACCCCATCAATCAGGTTCGTGCAACTCTTCAAGCATTATTGACCATGAAGACTGTTGAGCATGTTGCCAAGTTGCGTGGGAAAACCGTAGAAGAAATCCTCGGTTAGGGAGGAAGCGTCATGACAAAACAATTAAAAGTAACTTTATTTCGTGGCTTTGCCGGTAGAACTGAGAAACAACGTGCCATAGCACGCTCTTTGGGATTAACCAAACGCGAGCAAGTTGTTGTTCACGAAGATACTCCGGTCATTCGCGGAATGATCAACAAAATTCCCCACATGTTGATTGTGGAAGAAATCGAAGAATAGGAGGTGCCCTTCATGAAACTTCATGAATTGAAACCGGCAGTGGGTTCTAGAACTCCTCGACGCCGTGTTGGTCGTGGGTTAGGTTCCGGAATGGGCAAAACCTCTACCCGTGGTCATAAAGGTCAATGGAGTCGTACCGGCGGCGGTGTGCGCCCGGGTTTTGAAGGCGGTCAAATGCCTATTACCCGAAGAATGCCAAAGGTTGGCTTCACCAATATCTTTAAGAAAGAGTTTTCGTTAGTCAACGTAAAATTCTTAGATTGCTTTGAAGCCGGTACCGAGGTTACCCCAGAATTGATGTATCAGGAAGGTTTGGTCAAAAAGCTCCAACTCCCTGTAAAAGTTTTAGGGGATGGTGAATTAACAAAAGCCCTTACCGTCAAAGCCCACAAATTCTCTGCTTCAGCAGCGGAGAAGATTGAAAAGGCCGGCGGCAAGGCCGAGGTGATCTAATGTTTAGCACCTTCATAAACGCGTGGAAAATCCAGGAACAACGGAAAAAAATTCTATTTACCGGACTGCTGATTTTTCTGTTTCGTTTAGGTGTTCACATTCCGGTGCCTTTAATTGATGCTACAGCGATTCGCAGTATCTTCAGCAACAGTAATTTTTTTGGCTTTCTGAACGTAATGTCTGGTGGCGCACTGAAGCAAATGAGCTTTTTTGCATTAGCCGTCGGCCCTTATATCACATCTTCCATTGTGGTTCAACTTCTTACGATCGTCATTCCCAAATGGGAAGAAATGTCGAAAGAGGGAGAAGAGGGACGGAAGAAGCTTCAAGAATATACTCGTTACATTGCAGTAGCTCTTTCCATGATTCAAGGCTACGCTACCGTTAATTACATTGGTAGATCGGAAGAGCGTCGTGTAGGGAAAGAGTGTAGATCTCGGTGGTC
>CALCNS010000312.1 GCA_937897315.1 uncultured Bacillota bacterium | reverse complement strand
CGGATTGTTAGCAGAGTGAATCTCGTTGTTAGCAGAATTAATCAGCCAACCGTATCTACCGGAGGGGTTATTTGAGGAAGCCAGCTTTGCGCAGGAGAAAAATCGGTTACAAGCAGCTATTGAAAACCGTAAGAATCAACGAGCAGCCTTTGCGCAGCAGCGCTTAAACGAATTGGTTTATGCCGGTTCGGCGTTAGCTACCCCAAGAAGTGGTAGTGTGGAGGAAGTTTTGCTCTTGAGCAACCAAGATATGGTGGATTTCTATTATCAAACCAGAAAGAACAGCGTAGTGATTGTGGGTTTGTGTGGCAATCATGTTGAAGATTTGAGCATGGAACAAGCAGAAGCATTGGTGTCTTGGAACCGAGAACCCAAGCAGATTCTGCCTTTGCCGGCGTGGTCTCATAGAAATGAAGTGAAGCAGGTTCGTGAAGTGCTACCCGGTGAGCAAAGTCAGTTACTGTTGGCCTTTAGTTCGGAAGTTGCCTATAGCGATTCACTGAACTTACCGCTATCTGTGTTCAATGGGCTTTTTGGTGCCTTTGCTCACTCTCGATTATTCCGCACGGTGCGAGAAGAAGAAGGGTTGGCTTATGCGACCGGGAGCCGACTGGATCGATCGACTGGGGTGATAACGGCCTATGCCGGATTGGAAGCAGAACAAGCAGAGTTGGCAAAAGAAAAGATGATGGAAGAGCTGCAGAATTTACAACAAGGCGACTTCAGCGAAGAAGAGCTCGATATGACCCGCCAAACCCTCTGTGAACAGTTACGGGGAATGAATCAGGAGGCCGAAGGACGGTTGGATTTTCGTATTAACCAATTTTTGATGAAACATGGAGATGCCGAGACTCTCATGGCACAAATTCAGGCTATTGGCAAAGAGGATGTGGTAAATGCGGCACAACGCGTGCGGTTGCACACCACCTATTTGTTGGCCGACGGGGAGGGAATGTAAATGACAACCAACTTTATCAACCCCTTTCCACTCTTTGAAACCGTTTTGCCCAGTGGCATGCATGTGACAGTCGTTCATCGTAAAGGGTTCAAACGAATGTCGGCTCAGTTGGCTTTCCCATTTGGATCGTTGCATCAGAAACTACAAAATGCACAGGGTGATTTTTTGGATATCCCTGCCGGAACCGCACATTTTCTAGAACATCAAATGTTCAAACAAGAAGATGGTACAGCCATCAGCGATGCCTTTGCCGCTTTAGGAGCGTACGACAACGCGTTTACCAATTTTGATCATACCGTTTACATGGCCGATTGCAGTGAAAATCAAGCCGAAGTGTTAAAGCTCTTATTACAATATACAAATCAACCCTACTTCGAAACAGAGAGTGTCGAAAACGAGAAAGATATTATCGTTCAGGAACTTATGATGTATCGCGACCAGCCGGAAGAACGCTTGGAGATCCACTTAAGACAAGGGCTCTACGGGGCACATCCTGCCGGTGAAGACATTGGAGGTAGCGAGGAGTCGGTGCGAAGTGTAACGCCAAAGATTCTTTACGCTTGTTACGATGCGTTTTATCGTCCATCGTTGGCGAGATTGGTGGTCGTGGGTGATTTAACCCCAGAAGAAGTGTGCGAGCTAGCAGGAACTTGGGGCAAGCGACAAATGTTAGGATACCAACCCATCTGGCCGAATAGTGCCTCGGAAGCAGGTCCGGTAAACGAGTTTTCCTTAAAAGCCAGAGCAGCTAGGCCACTGCTTTCCATGGGCTTTGGGGATTATCGCAAACAAGTACGAACGGGACGCGAGCTATTGAAACGCCAATTGGAAATGGATGTTTTGCTCGACTTGGTACTGGGTCGTTCCTCAGCGTTTTATTGGCAACTCATGGAACAGCAATTATTTGATAGTTCCTTTCATGTGGATTATCATTCCACCCCAACCTTTGGAGCAGTCCTCATTGGTGGTGACAGTATCAAGCCAACCGTTTTGAAAGACAGAGTGCTTTCCTACTTGTCCTCTGCAGAGGGGGAAGCATGTGTCGATGCCGAAGGGGTATCGCGTATGAAGAAAAAGACACTGGGCGAACTCGTATCCGCGTTTGAGAACAATGAGGAGTTGGCCATAAATTTAGTCACTGCAGGTTTGTATGGTTATCGATTTACCGATATCCCGGAGACTTTGCAGGAAATCTCAGAAGCAGATTTAATTCAACGCTACAGAGAGTTTTTTATCGGTCGAACTCCGGTATTATCTTATGTCTACCCGGAGGACTCGAACAAAGAAAATGACGCTGAAAACAAAGAATTTAATGAGTAAACTTGCGTATTTTTGCATAAATACACAAGTTTGCAACCGATAGACACCAAATCCGAAGCAGAATGCTTCATTGACATAATATAAAAAACATGTTAAGATTAATTCGTATCTGGAGAATTTAAATTGGAGTCAATTCAAGCAGATATTTTTGACCATCTACCTTTCGCGGGAGATTGAGGCTACACGGACGGCCGGGTCAAATGCCGAAAATCCGTTGAAGAGACGGAAGGCAACTTTTGGTTGCTTTATTGATTGGGCAAATGTTGCGGGCAAGCCGCCATTTAGCCATTCGCGAATTTTATAAGTTGGGTACTTGACCATCGGGCGCGTTTTAGCGCATCAACTTGTGAAACGATCAATAAGAGTAGTAAAAGTAATCTTTGCTATATAGACTCTAGAAATCGATTCGACCGCCAAGGGGTTTTCTCAGGATTTCTTATGCCCGCCAAGGGAGAAGAATCTGTAAGAAATACTTTGCAAACAAGTGATGTGTACGCCCACATCACTTGTTTTTTTATTATGTAGTTGGAGAGGATGCTCATGGAAAACAAATTAAAACTTTATGGGTTCAACAATTTAACCAAGTCTCTCAGTTTCAATATTTATGATGTCTGCTATGCCAAAACCTCGCGTGAGCAGAAAGATTATATTGCCTATATTGACGAGCAGTATAACTCCGATCGGCTGACCCACATCATGACGGTGTTAACCGATATGATTGGAGCAAAAATTTTGAGTATATCCAAACAGGACTACGATCCACAAGGGGCGTCGGTTACTTTTTTGATTGCCGAAGAACATTTACGTCCGGTAGGGGTGGAAGGAATTGCAGCACACTTAGACAAGAGCCATGTTACCGTTCACACCTACCCAGAGTATCATCCTGACACCAGCATCGCTACTTTCCGGGCAGATATCGATGTTTCAACCTGCGGAGAAATCACTCCTTTGTCCACCTTGGATTATTTGATCAGCAGTTTCGATTCCGATATCATCACCATGGATTATCGGGTTCGCGGGTTTACCCGTAACCTGACCGGGGAGAAGCTGTTCATCGACCATGAAATCACTTCCATTCAGGACTATATTGACGATAAAACACTTCGACGCTACGATGCCGTCGACATCAATGTATACCAAGCCAACATGTTCCACACAAAAATGTTACTCAAAAATATGGACCTGCAAAATTACCTGTTCAATACCGACGTGTATGAATTGCCACCGGAACTTCGTTTGGAGATTTCGGGGAATCTGCGTCGTGAAATGATAGAAATATTCAGCGGAAGGAACGTCTATCAATGATTCGATTGAAACACGATCAACATCGCGCACCCATTTATGATGCTTTACAAGAGTTTAAGAAGCAACGGGTAGTACCTTTTGATGTACCCGGCCATAAAAGAGGTCGTGGCAATCCGGAGTTGACTGCCTTTTTGGGTGAGCAGTGTCTCACAGTTGATGTGAACTCTATGAAGCCGATAGACAATTTGGTGCATCCGACTACAGTGATTCGGGAAGCCGAAGAAATCGCTGCCGAAGCCTTTGGAGCACATCATACTTTTTTTATGGTAGGAGGAACCACATCATCGGTACAAAGTATGATTCTTTATGCCTGCCAGCAGGGAGATAAGATTATTTTGCCAAGGAACGTGCACCGAAGTGCCATAAATGCCTTGGTACTTTGTGGTGCCACACCGGTCTATGTCAATCCGGATGTCAATCATCAGTTAGGCATTGCTTTGGGGATGTCGGTGAAGCAGGTTGAGGAGGCCATTCGCTTAAATCCGGATGCGAAGGCGATATTGGTCAATAATCCCACCTATTATGGTATCTGCTCGGACCTACGCTCCATTGTGCGACTGGCACATGAGTATAATATGTTGGTTTTGGTCGATGAGGCGCATGGTACGCACTTCTCCTTTGCACGGAATCTACCCATATCGGCCATGGCAGCCGGTGCCGACATGGCGGCGGTCAGCATGCATAAATCGGGGGGCAGTTTAACACAAAGCTCATTCCTCTTAACCGGCAAACGGGTGAACCCGGATTACATGCGCCAGATTATTAATTTAACCCAAACCACTAGTGCCTCTTACTTGCTGTTATCGAGTTTAGATATTTCGCGTCGCAATCTCGCCTTGCGCGGGGTGGAAATCTTTGATCACGTGACCAATTTGGCCGAATATGCTCGTAAAGAGGTCAATCAACTGGAAGGCTACTATGCATATTCCGATGAACTAATTAACGGAGATAGTATCTTTGATTTTGATCGCACCAAGTTATCCATTTATACCCTCGATACCGGATTGGCTGGCATTGAGGTTTATGATTTACTGCGAGATGAATATGACATTCAAATTGAGTTTGGCGATATTGGGAACATACTAGCCTACATTTCAGTGGGTGACCGCAAGCTGGATGTAGAACGCTTGGTCAGTGCTTTATCGGAAATCCATCGCCGGTTCGGTCGTGAAAAGACGGGGTTGTTGACCCAAGAATATGTGGTCCCCATTGTAGCAGTTGCGCCACAAACGGCCTTTTATGCCGAAAAGGAACAATTACCCATAGAAGAAACCAGTGGGCGCATTTGCAGCGAGTTCGTCATGGCATATCCGCCGGGGATTCCGATTTTAGCGCCTGGCGAGAAGATTACCAAAGAGGTCATTCGTTACATTCAATACGCGAAAGAAAAAGGATGTACGA
>CALCNS010000311.1 GCA_937897315.1 uncultured Bacillota bacterium | reverse complement strand
CGTATGAAATGCAAGATTGCCGAGGAAATGGCTGCCATGCCGGAACTAAAGCATAATGCTCCTTCCGCCCCTTCCAGAGCGGCGATTTTCTTTTCGGCGACTTCGGTGGTCGGGTTACAAACACGAGTATAGACGTATCCGCCCTCCGCTACCCCATTGTTGGGCGTGGGTTTGACAAACAAAGAGTTTTGAAAAATTGGGGGTACAATGGCTCCCATAAATTTTGCATAGTCGTCACCCAAATGCGTGCAAATATCTTCTTTTTTCTGGTATTGCTTCTCGTTTTCGCTTAAAATGGCCATAATCATCGCCTCCTCGCAGGATTTTTCTCTCAACCAATCCTTAGTATACGACCTTTATGCCATTTGTCAATGCGGGCTAGCGAAAATTTTCCAGAATTTCGGATGTATTAAAGCGGTATATCGTCTTGCATCCCGGGCATTAAAATCACGCTGCTGGAGTGCAAGGGAATTTTTAGGTCGCCCAGAAGAGCGGCCAAGGTGATGGACCGTTCGCCAAACCGGTTACGCAAGGTATCGATGGTGGTCTCCAAGGCGTGTTGGCGTTGACGTTTTTGAAAATCGTCGAGCAAGTCCAACTGCAATGGTGTCTCGGCGGGAAACAGATTGATGGCCCGTACGGTCACAGATCGAATGGGCAAATGCCAGTCGTAATTGCTTTCAAATAGTTTCTTTGCCAGTCGAGCAATTTCCATGGCACTCTGGCTGGGAAAGCCCAACCCGGTTTGATACTGCTGAACATGGAGATCATTATCGCGGACTGCGATTTGCACCCCGGTCGCCATAAGCCCCTGAGTGCGCAGTTTTTCGCCAATATCTTGAGTGAGTTGCAGCATCACCCGCCAGACTTCACGGTTGCTTTCTAAATCCCCACGACTGGTAATGCCGTGACCAATGGACTTGATTTGGCTTTTGAAATCGAGTTCCTTCACTTCGGAGATATCCTGTCCATTGGCAAAGGTCCAGAGTTGCACCCCATTGATGCCCAACAACTTGCGCAGTTGCCCGGGATCGGTATTGGCCAATTGCCCAATGGTATGAATGTTGGCGGCTTGCAATTTTAGCGTCGTCGAGCGCCCGACAAAAAGCAGCTCACTGGCTGGCAAGGGCCATATCCTCTGCTTGAAATTATCTTCGGTAATCACGGTAACGGCATCGGGTTTTTTTAAGTCGCTACCCAACTTGGCGAAGATTTTATTAAACGAGACCCCTATGCTGACACTTAAGCCCAATTCGCTTTTGGTCAATTCACGAATCTGATTGGCAATTTCCTCTCCCTGTTTGTAATTGCTGCAGATGGGGCTAATGTCGACCCAGCACTCATCCATGCCGTAAGGCTCAATTTTTTTGCTGAATCGGCTGTAAATTTCGCGCACGGCTCGAGAGTATTTGACGTATTCATGAAAATGTGGTGGCAATATGATTAAGTCGGGACAGAGACGTTTGGCTTGCCAGTTGGCCATGCCCGTTTTAATGCCGGCTTTTTTGGCTCTTTCAGATTTGGCCAAAACAATACCGTGACGGTCATCGGCCGAACCACAGACTGCCACTGCCTGACCCTTTAGCCAAGGTTGCTGCATAACTTCGACCGAGGCATAAAAAGCATTGAGGTCACTGTGAAGAATCATGCGTCCTTTCTTCATCTCGCTCTTCCTTTCCGAAAAAAATATTTCTAACTTCTATATTCTGCGCGTTTTTTCGCTTGACAAGCGTATTTATATGAAGTATAATGAAGCCATCTTCTATAAACTTCGTTTTAATCGTAGCAGAAAGAAGAAGTATTGTCAAGGAAGTTACCACAAAACTTGACCTTTATTTTTCGAAGGAGGAGTTCGATATGCAAAAATTTGCCGAAAAAATGCGTGATGCCAGAGCCGAACTCAACATGAGCCAGGCAACCCTGGCCGAGGAGACCGAATTATCCATTCGTTCCATTTCCGCTTATGAAACCGGAACCGCTCTTCCCCGCCCTTCTACTTTGCGCAAGTTGGCCAAGGCCTTACACGTCACGGTAGAATACTTAACCAACGATGAGGTGCAAGATCCCAATGCCGGTCTGGTTCGTGAGCAATCCATGGACAACATCCGCTCCATGTATGGCACCCGAGGTGTTGCCGAAGCCGAAGCTTTGCTGCTGCAAAATCGTGCGTTATTTGCCGGCGGTTCGTTAAGCCAAGAAGCCAAAGATGCCTTTTTCCAGGCCGTCATGACGGCCTATGTCACTTGCAAAGAAGATGCACGGCAAACATTTAGCCGCACAAAGGACGGAGAATAATATGTCCATTACCACCATCAGCCGCGAAGTAGAACAGCTGATTCGGCGTTATGACGAAACCAATGTCGCCCGTCTTTGCCGATCCATGGGGGTAACCGTACTCTTTTCTCCAATGGGTAGTTTCGATGGGGCCTGCAAGGGTTTCTACTTAAGTCAGTCCCGTAAACAGGTGATTATGGTCAACAGTCATTTATCGGAAGATCTGCAAGAAATTATCATGGCGCACGAATTGGGGCATGCTGTGTTACACCGAAAGGCTTCCGGCATTCGCACCTTTCACGACTTTGTCATGTTTGACGAAACTTCTCAATTCGAGTTCGAAGCCAATATCTTTGCAGCCGATTTGCTGATGCCCGATGAAGAAGTGTTGTCCTTGCTGAACGACGATATCTCTTTTCTCGCTGCCGCAGCGGCCTTACAGGTACCTCCGGAATTATTGGATTTTAAGTTTCGCGTGTTGAAGCGGAAGGGCTACAAGGTGATTGACCCTCCCATCGTGGCCAGTGGTGATTTTTTAAAGAAAGTGAGGTAAGCAACATGGAAAACAAGGCAAAAGTGTATGTGCGTGTCACGGCTAGTTTCGATCCGGAAGGTACGTTACTTCCGGAAGCCATTATTTGGGAAGATGGCACTGCCTATGCCATCGACCGAGTCCTCGACGTTCGGCCTTCGTTCTCTGCCAAGGCCGGTAGCCAAGGGGATCGGTATATGGTACGTTTGGGCAATCATTATAGTTATTTGTTCTTCGAGCGCAGTGCGGCAGCCCAAGGGAATCAGCTGGGGCGTTGGTTTGTCGAACGTCAGCTGGCCTAAGGAGGTTCACTATGTGTGGTAGATATTATGTAGAAGCCGAAGCCACTGCAGTAGAAATGATGGGCATTCTGGCGGAGATTCGGCGTCGGTATGCCGAGTCCCCTGTCCTGCCTTTGCTCAAAGTAGGAGAAGTGGCTCCTTCTCAGATTTCGGTCGTGGTCGCCAACAGCAAGAGTATGAAGCAAGCTCCTTTTCTTATGAAATGGGGATATTCCCAAGACCGCGGGGGCTTGATCATCAATGCTCGCAGTGAGACAGTGGTTGATAAACCCATGTTCAAAGAAAGCGTGCATAGCCGCCGTTGCATGATTCCGGCCAATCGGTATTTCGAATGGCAGACCATGGAGCATGGCAAACAGAAATATGCACTTTTTCCTGAAGATCAAGCTTTTTTCTTTATGGCAGGAATTTATCGCCCGGAAGGTCCGGAAGGAG
>CALCNS010000310.1 GCA_937897315.1 uncultured Bacillota bacterium | reverse complement strand
CCACCGAGATCTACACTCTTTCCCTACACGACGCTCTTCCGATCTCTGCCGGGAAGCATCAACGCGCCGATGGTCCTGGGAGAGAACCGGGAGGTGTTCGTTATCGTCGAGTCCGAATTGGACACGCTCCTCTTGAACCAAGAGGCCGGAGACCTCACAGGCGTGGTTGCTCTAGGCTCCGCGTCAAACCGCCCGGACCAGCGCACCACGAAGCTCTTGAGAGGCGCACGGCAAATCCTCGTGGCGCTCGACGGGGACGACGCCGGGGCGGCGCAGGCATGGCGCTGGTGGCCGGAAAACTTTAATCGGGTTCGGAGGCTTCCCCCGGTTAGTGGCAAAGACCCCGGCGACATGATGAAGGTGGGCGTGAATCTCCGCGATTGGGTGTCGGCGCGGTTGGACCAGCCGAGGCAGGTGGATTCTCTCTCTGCCGGGAGTTCGGAAGATAACACAGATAGCTTTGATTATCTAACCCATGCCGACGAGGAGACGATGGAGCTGTTCGCCAGCGTACTCGTTTCCATCGAGACAGGCAGTCAGCTTGGACGACTGTACCCTCAAATGCGCGGATACCTTCGCCGGGAGCTGGGGCCGGAGTTGTTCAGGGTGCTGGAAAAAGCGCACGGGGAGGCGGCAGCATGATTACCATTGAGGTCACAAGCAAAACCATCCTCCGCCAGACGGGCGGACTACCAAGCGACCTTTACCAGAACTTGCACGAGAGGCTGAGTTTCACAAACCCCAAATATCTCGAAAACAAGCACCGGGGCTTCTCGACACGGAATATACCGCGCACTCTCTGCTACTTCGAAACCATGAATGATGGCATCGCGGTCCCAAGAGGGTTTACTCGGCAGGCGATCCAAATGGTGAAATCCTTGGGGATACCATACAAAATTGATGACCGGCGCCGTGTGCTTCTAGGGACGAATGTCGAATTTCAGGGAACGCTCCGGGACTACCAGGAAAATGCGGTCCGCGCGATTCTCGCCCGAGACTTCGGGACAGCCACCCTGCCGACGGGGGCGGGAAAAACGGTCATCGGGCTGGCAGCCATAGCCCGCCGCAAGCAGCCGACGCTCGTTGTGGTGCATACATCGGAGCTGATGCATCAATGGATCGAGCGCATTGGGATGTTCCTGAAGATTCCCGAAGCAAAAATCGGCATCATCGGCGGCGGCAAACGGCGTATTGGATACAAAATCACGGTAGGGCTAATTCAGAGTCTCACCAAATGTGCCGAGGAAATAGCGCCCCACATCGGGTTCGTCGTTGTGGACGAGTGCCATAGGGCGCCGTCGAAGACCTTCACCGAATGCCTTGCGCGATTCGACTGCCGGTATGTTCTCGGATTGTCCGCAACGCCATGGCGCCGGGACGGCCTATCGCAGCTCATTTGGTGGTTCGTTGGAGATAAAGTCTTCGAACTGGGGAAAGACGCCATGGTCGCGTCCGGTAATATCCTTCCGGCGCAAGTGGTAAGCCGCGAGACGGATTTCAGGACAACCTACAATCCATCGACCCAATACGCGAAGATGCTGTCCGAGCTGTGCGAAGACCCGGCGCGAAACCGGCTGATCGTTGACGACGTGGTCCGGGAAGCGCGCTCCGGTTCCGGCGTATGCCTCGTGCTTTCTGACCGAAAAAGCCACTGCGAGACGCTTTACCGGATGCTGGAACGGAAGGGCGTAAGAGCGTCCCTTTTGACCGGAGACCTCCCCATGAAGCAGCGACAGCAAGTCGTCGATGCTGTCAACGGGGGCGAAGTCAAAGTCTTGGTGGCGACAGGCGCGTTGGTTGGCGAGGGACTCGATTGTAAGACATTGTCGTCACTCTTTCTTGCCACCCCAGTCAAATTCTCAGGCCGGGTGATCCAGTATGTGGGCCGCATTCTTCGGCCTGCACCGGGGAAGCGTAGTGCGACGGTCTACGATTACGTGGACGCGCACGTTCCTGTGCTGAAGCATTCTGCTCGGGAGCGGCGGAAAGTCTATGATGCGGCCTAGCGTCGCCTCTCTCTCTCCATAGAATCTGCGGACCGAACCCCATGGAGTGCAGCTCCCTTTCTGTTGCCATGTTATATGTACTGTTTGTTGGCACTAATTTTGTAATTATAAACTTATCATAGGTAAACTTAGAGCCGCCCGGTTCCTTGCATTCTTGATGGCTCAACCTGCCACTATGGAGAACTACCCTTTCCCCCAAATACCCGCGAGAAGGCCATTCCTGGCCCCTTAAATCCATTTTCATGATGAAAACGTAGGAATGCATGGCCTTCTTTCAAAACGCGCCAGAAAACGCCTAAAAGCTGAGTGAAACGGTTGGCCTCAACCTGCACCGTCGCCACCTGACGCCTAGCCAACTGGCAATGGTCGCGCTCAAGGTGCTGCCGTTTTGCCATAAGGGGGGGAAGGACAGGATGTCCCTTGGCGGGCAAGGGGGATTGGCAAAAGGTGTGGAGAATTCGCCACACCTTGGAAGTAAAGCCCGCGACGAAGCCGCCGCGATGGTGGGCGTCTCCGGGCGCTCGGTGTCG
>CALCNS010000309.1 GCA_937897315.1 uncultured Bacillota bacterium | reverse complement strand
ACCACCGAGATCTACACTCTTTCCCTACACGACGCTCTTCCGATCTTGACTCCCTAAAGGCCTTAGGACACACAACGGAACGGATTGGTTCGATTATGGCTTTGGTAGAAAAACTAGCTCATGGAAAACGATGGGACTTGGTGTTTAACATTGCAGAGGGTTTACATGGCGTGAGTAGGGAAGCACAAGTTCCTGCTCTGCTCGATGCGTATCGTATCCCATATACATTTTCCGACCCCATGGTTCTTTCCATTGCCTTACACAAGGGGATGACCAAACGAATTGTTCGTGATTTGGAAATTCCAACAGCGAAGTTTAAAATGGTTCGATCGGTTGAGAATATTCGAATACGTTCTTTTGACTATCCCATGTTTATTAAGCCGGTAGCAGAGGGTTCCAGTAAAGGGATTGGCTTACATTCCAAAGTGCACAATCACGAGCAATTAAAATCAGGGTGCGCAAAGATCTTAAAGGAATTCAAACAACCTGTATTGGTAGAGCAATATCTTCCCGGCAGGGAGTTTACCGTTGGCATGGTTGGCAGTGGGGATAAAGCACGGGTTTTAGGAGTCATGGAAATTGTGCTTAAGGGAGAATACCATCAGGAAGGATATACGTACCTGAATAAAATCAATTACAAAGAACGGGTGGAATACCGACTGGCAAGTCCAGAGGAAGAAGCCCTTTGTGGCGATTTGGCATTAAAAGCCTGGCGTGGGTTGGAGTGTCGAGATTGTGGTCGTATTGATTTAAAGATGGATGCACAAGGCGTGCCGAATTTTCTCGAAGTCAATCCTTTAGCCGGATTGAACCCCCATTATTCCGATTTACCCATACTAACCCGTCTCAAAGGTCATACCTATGCCGATTTAATTGCGCTAATCGTGGAGTCGGCAACAGAACGCAGTAACAAAAGTGCTTCGGTTTCTTCTTGAAACCGAAGCCTCAACATATATAAGGAGGCAGTGCCATGTGCAGGGTTCAGATTGTTTTCTTAGGTACCGGGACCCCCAATGCATTACCCGAAAAATCGGGTCCGGCGTGGGCCTTGCTCGTTGACCAACAAGTTTATTTATTTGAATGTGGCCCGGGAATCGTCCGTCGAGCAGAAGCGGCGGCTAGACTTGGCTACACAAGTCTTAGTATGAAGAACCTTAATAAGGTTTTTATTAGCCATCTGCATTCAGATCATACCGCAGGCTTTGCAGACCTTCTCTTAACCCCATGGGTTTTGGGACGCGAGACTGCATTGCAGGTGTTCGGACCAGTGGGAATGAAGCGTATGACTCATCATCTGCTTCAAGCCTATCAGGTAGATATACAAAATCGAATCTACGGTGCCGAGCAAGCCAATGTGCAAGGAATTCAAGTTCTGTGTACTGAATATAAAGAAGGTCTTGTGTATTTGGATGATTGGATCCGTGTGGAGGCCTACCCGATGCAACATCCTCCTTTTGAAGCATATGGTTTTCGTATCACGACCCCAAATGGCATTATTTGTTTTTCAGGCGATACCGCTCCATGCGACGGGATTATGCGCGCTGCTCAAGAGTGTGACATGCTCATTCACGAGGTATACTCGCATACCGGTGTTCAAAGTAGGACAACCAAATGGTATCGTTATCATACCTCGGTGCATACATCCGAGCGTGAATTAGCAACGTTAGTTCAACAAACTCGCAGTAGAAATGTCATTTTGACGCATCAATTGTGGATGTTGGGAGAGAATGAAAGTAGTTCCGAACAGGCCCAAGAGCAGCGCGAACGCGAAATCCTTCAGTATTTATCTCAAGTGACTACCGGTAAGGTATTTTCTGCGAAAGACCTAGATGGATTTAAATTGGACTCTAATGGTAATGTATCTTTTGTGAAAATGTAAAGGAGGACAAACATGCAAGAGCTGACTCAATTTGTTGCGGATTTGGTTCGAATCCCCAGTTACTCCGACCAGGAAGGGTCTATTGTGCAGTTTGTGAAAGAGAAAATGATTCAGCTTGGCTTCGATGAAGTTTATGTGGATCGCGTTGGCAATGTGGTTGGGCGAATGGGTCAGGGCAAGAAAATCCTTCACTTCGATTCTCATGTAGATACCGTCAAAGCAGAAGATGCCAACCTTTGGACTTATCCACCTTTTTCCGGTGCAATAGTCGAGGGGTATTTATATGGTCGTGGGTCTGTCGATATGAAGGCCGCATTAGGGGCATCCATATACGCAGCTCATTTAGCGAAAGCATCTGGGTTTTTGGATGGAAAAACGGTTTATATCACCGGCAGTATTTGTGAAGAATATTGTGACGGGGTCAATCTGCAACATTTTTATAAAGATAGTGGAGTGATACCCGATGCTTGTATCATATGTGAGCCATCGAATAATCTCATAACCTTAGGTCATACAGGGAAGATCCAGGCCAGAATCAAAACCAAAGGGGTGTCGGCGCACGGCTCTGCTCCAGAAAAAGGAGTCAACGCAGTCTATGCCATGGCGGAAGTCATTCAAAGAGTGGAACAACTCAATGCCAAGCTTAGTTCAAAACCCAAACCACATGGCACGATTGTATTATCCGAAATCTCCAGCGTGAGTGCGTCCTTAAATGCGGTTCCAAGCGAGTGCAGTATTTACTTGGATCGCCGGTTGGTTGTGGGGGAAACCCTTGCAGAAGCAAAAGCCCAGTTGGATGAACTCATCGTCGGAAAAGATGCAAATTGGGAGATAGGAACCTTAACACATACGAGTTGGACCGGGGAGTCTTTGGTGTACCAGCCCATACACGAACCATGGAACATTGATACCGAGCATGCGCTGACCAAACTTTTGCGCCAATGCTATGCAGAGGTGTTAGGTAAGGAAGCCACAGAGTATAATTTTTGGGACTTTGGCACCAATGCCGTGACACCTTTGAGTTTGGGAGTACCAACTATTGGCTTTGGACCGGGAGATTATAAACTCGCCCATATGGTTGATGAACGCGTTCCTGTCTCACAATTGGCAGAAGCATGTGCGTTCTACTTGAAGTTGATTGAGAAGTTTCATTAGGAAAGGGTTTTACGATGATAGAATATTTGCAGCAGCTACCTCAATCTTTGGGATTGCATGGTGTGCGTAATGCGAGGGAGTTGGGGGGATACCCCACAAAAAGTGGTCAAATCATTAAAAAAGGTATGTTATTACGAACAGGAAAACTGGCCAAAGCGCTACCCGACGATCTTCACCGCTTAACCGATGTTTATCAAATGACTACCGTCGTAGATTTTCGCACTTCCATAGAGAAAAACCGCGAACCCGACCCAGAACTCTCTGGCGTACAGAATGTTCACTTGAATGTTTTTGGTGACGAAAGTAGAAAAGGTCTCATGTTGGGGTTCATTTATGCCAAGGGTAACCCATTGGAACAAATGATGAATATGGACCAACCACTGGAAGCCTTACATGAAGATCACATACAGGTATATAAGGAATTTGTCACTAACGATACCGCTTTACGCGCATACAGAGAGTTTTTTCAAGTAGCCCTAAATCAAAAACAGGGTGCTCTAAGTTGGCATTGTCAAGCCGGGAAAGATCGTGCTGGGGTTGGTTCAGCCCTTATGCTACTGGCCTTAGGAGTAGACTGGAATACAATTATCAAAGATTACTTGTTGACCAATGATTATTACAAGGATGTGATTGACGGTTTTGTGGAGTATACCAAAACTCTAACCCCACGAGAGGAGATTTGGCACACTGCTCGAGCCATGGCAGGGGTCAACCCGGCTTGGATCAAATCAGTAGAAGAAGAGATTCGTTGCCAGTACGGAAATTCTGAATCTTTCTTTCAACAAGGACTGCATATTAGCATGAGTGATCTGCGTGAACTTAGGGAGAGATATTTAGAGAAGTAGAAGGAAGACGTCAGCAAGATGTAGAAAATAGGGAGCAGACCTCTTGTGTGACTTGGTCACCGAAACGATAGGCTGGTTATGTTATATTGAAGACAGCCAAAGTGCGAATAATTCTTAATTGCAACAGGAGGAAGAAAAATGAACGTATATGATTTTTCAGCCGTCGATAATAAACAGAACGAAGTTCTTCTCTCACAATATAAAGGGAAAGTAACCCTTATCGTCAATACCGCAACCGGTTGTGGTTTTACTCCTCAGTATAAATCCTTACAAGCCTTATATGAAGCAAATCAGGCCAAGGGCTTTGAAATTCTCGATTTCCCCTGTAATCAGTTCTTGGGGCAAGCACCTGGGAGTGATGATGAGATTGCAACCTTTTGTCAGCTAAATTTTGGAACCACCTTTCCTCGATTTTCCAAGATAGAAGTCAATGGTGAGAATGCTCATCCGCTTTACCGTTATTTAAAAGAAGTTGCACCTCAAGATCAACAAGACGATGCACTACACGCTTTTGTGGAGAGAATGAACTCCAAAGGCTTAGGGGTTGAAGGCGCTGAAATCAAATGGAATTTCAGTAAGTTTTTAGTGGATAAAGAAGGTAATGTAGTGGGTAGGTTCGGACCTACGATGAAACCGGAAGACTTACAACCTATGTTGGACAAGCTGCTGTCCTAAGCAGAGAAATAAGATTTGAAAGGGGATTTTTCTATGTTAACTGCTGAAACCACCAAATTATTGCAAGAGCAAATCAACAAAGAATTCTTTTCTGCCTATTTGTATTTAGAAATGGCCAACTATTATGAAAACGAAGGCTTACCGGGTTTTGCACATTGGTTCCTTGTGCAAGCTCAAGAGGAACGGGATCATGCAATGCTGTTCCGCCAATACTTAATCAATAACAATGTATGTGTGCACTTCACTGCGATTGCAGAACCAGATCAAGTTTATGATAATCCGGGGGCTCCCTTACATGCGGCGCTGGAACATGAGCATTACGTCACAGCTTCGATTAACGCCATTTATGCACAAGCACAAAAGGATCACGATTTCCGAACCATTCAGTTCTTAGACTGGTTTGTGAAAGAGCAAGGGGAAGAAGAGAAAAACGCCAACGACAACATCACCAATTATGAGTTGTTTGGAAAAGATCCCAAATCTCTTTATATGTTGAATAAAGACATGTTAACTCGTGTCTATGCTCCCCCTTCTTTAGTTCTCTAGAGTGAATTCAAAAGCACTTGTCCCATATGGGGCAGGTGCTTTTCTTATGTGATGAAAGGTATTTTCAGGAAGTTTCGCGAACTACATATAGATTTTTGAACCTCGGAGGTGGGTCTATGTCTGTTACTACGTATCGCTGTCCTTCCTGTGGAAACGGATTGACGTTCGATCCGCAATTGCAAAAACTAGTCTGTGATTATTGTGGTAGTCAATATCACGAGCACGAAATTTTGGATATGCAACGAAAAAAAGAAGTAGCCGTTGCACATACTGCCGTATTTTCTTGTCCCAGTTGTGGAGCAGAAGTCGTGACCGATGAGACTACGGCTGCAACCTACTGCTATTATTGTCATAACCCAGTCGTGTTATCGGGCCGCTTACAAGCGGAGTTCAGACCGGATTACGTTCTTCCATTTAAGGTTGGCAAGGATACTGCCCGGGACACGTTTTTAAAGTGGGTGAAAGGCAAACGATATGTGCCCAGTGGGTTTTATGACGAAAAGAACATTGATAAGATCACCGGTATGTATTATCCTTATTGGCTGGCGGATTATACTATGGATTCTCAATTTGAAGGAGAAGGACGCAATAGCCAGGTCACTTCAACGGTGAATGAAAATATCACGACAACTCAGCATTACCGAGTGGTACGACGCGGAGATGTGACACTAAAAAACATTCAACGCAGTGCTCTAAGGAAGGCCGATCGCAAACTGGCGGACGGAGTGCATCCCTATCATCTTAACGAAATGCAACCCTTTACCGAGACGGTTCTCTCGGGTTTTCAGGCAGAGAAACGCGATATGAACAGCGAAGAATTCCATGAATCGATAGAACAAGAAGTCCGTAATCAAGTACAACCGTTATTGATGAGCGGCCATGGGTATCAGCAGATTAGTGGTTCGACGCAAGCTCGGGTGAAGAGTGCCAAATACTCCTATGTCTTATTGCCCGCTTGGGTTATTACCTATACAGACTCCAATAAGAAGATTTACTACTACAGTATGAATGGTCAGACTCAGGAAACCTGTGGAGTCTTACCGGTCGATCGAGGAAAATTGCTACGCGATTGTGCTCTTTTAGCCGTTGCCATTTTTACATTGGCATCAGCAGGGGGGTACTTCTTATGGTAAAACGACGTTCCAGTTCATACATCACAAGAGTTGCCATCATCTTAGCGTTATGGATGCTTGTCTCATCCTTCTTAACCATTTATGCAACCACTTTGGCCGAAGAATCACGCCGAGTTTTTGATTATGCTGGGTTGATGACAGAACCCAGTATTACCAATCTTGAGAATGAAATCAGCAAAGTTCGTACAGAGATGAAGATGGATTTCGTGTTCCTCTCCAGCGAAGAAGCAGAATATAGTAGTTCAGATACACAAGCCGAGAAAATCGGTATGGCCTTTGCGGATGACTTTTATGATACAAACGGGTTTGGCGTAGGAGAAGACTTCAGCGGAATCATCTATTTTATTGATATGTCCAATCGCATGCCCATTATCACCACTTGCGGAAAAATGATAAACTACATCACCGACGAGCGATTGGCCGAAATGCTCGATCATGCTTGGAATCATTTGAGCGAAGGTGATTTTTCCGGTTCCGTGCTCAGTGTTCTGAAAGACACTCAAAAGTTTGTCAAGGCTGGTATTCCTGAAGGGCAGTTTCAATATGATACAGAAACCGGCCAGATTACCACCCCAGCATACAAAGTGTTGACACCAGCTGAAATTGCCATTGCTGCGGGGGTTGCCTTGTTAGCCGGAGGGATCCTATATGCTTCCGTTCATGGCACGTATCAATTACGAGGGAGCACCTATGAGTATGCTGTGCGAGAAAATTCTGAGGTTGTGATCACCGATCGTGAAGATCAGTTCTTGCGAACCACAGTGACTCGTATGCCAAAACCAAAACCTCCACGAAATATAAGCGGCGGGCCTACATTTGGTGGAGGTCGAGCGAGCGGAACCCATATGTCTGGAGGGGGAAGGGTTCATGGCGGTGGCGGAGGTCGAAGGTTCTAACGTAACATCCTCATACATCGCTCAGCTGCATCTGCCAGAAGTTCTGGACCCCTAAGCATGGATTCTTGCAGTGAGATGGGACCGGGTGCAATGGGGAACATTGCTGTGACACCTACATCATAAAGTCCTTGTGTTTGAGGAACAATGCTTCCCGCCAACGCGAGCAAAGGTTTTTTGGCTTTCTTCGTGTATGTGGCGATTCCCATAATCACTTTACCATGCAAGGTTTGTTCATCAATCCGGCCTTCTCCGGTAATCACCCAATCAGTATCTCGAAGGTATTCTTCAAACTGCAGTGTTTTTAAAACAAGCTCAATCCCCGGACTCAGAGTTGCCGATGTGAATGCCAGCAATGCGACGGTCGTTCCTCCTGCCGCTCCGGAACCGGGGATGTTGTTGTACTCTTTTCCGGTGGCTTTCTGCAGAATATCATGGTAATTGGCTAAAGCCGCATCCAGTTGAAGAACTTGTTCCGGAGTCGCTCCTTTTTGAGGACCAAATATGGCAGAAGCTCCTCGAGGTCCCAATAAAGGGTTGTCTACATCACAGGCGATGATGATGTTGGTTTCATTCAAACGAGGGTCAAAACCAGAAGGGTCTATAGAGTGTAAATGCGTAAGAGTAAGCCCTCCTGGTGGTATGTGGTTGTGATGTTTATCCATAAACCGCATTCCTAGGGCGGTCAGCAAGCC
>CALCNS010000308.1 GCA_937897315.1 uncultured Bacillota bacterium | reverse complement strand
GCACTCCGGCTGTTAGCACACAGTAATAGAAGTAACTTCCTTCTGTTAAGCTGGTTGGAATCGTGAAGCTGGCTTGTGTTGCTGCAGGGATCGCACTTCCACCTGAATTGCTGTTCAGAGTATTGACAAACCATTGATAGGTTAATGTCCCAGCAGTACTCGACGCTGTTACAGATAAGCTTCCACTGATGGACCCTTCTGTAAGCTCTGTTAAAGCAACAGGTTGGCTCGTGATTTGAATGACAGGAGCACTTGTATAATCCGGTTCATACACTGACGAGAACCAGTTACTAAAGACCAGATTCGGAATGCTGGTGTTATCCTGATCGGCTTGTGCTCGCCAGGGATGCTTGCCTAATCCATCCAACTTATTGCGCCGTAATATGACTCCCTCCAGAGTGGGTGTTTGGAAATTAATCGCGTTGCCTTTGGTTTCATAGGCTTCCGCTGGAATCCCAAACAGAACTCGGTAAAGCCAAAGATAAAGATACTTTCCACTGGATTTCTTGGAACGAAAGCCAATCGCTACCGGGCTTGCTTGCTGGTCGTTGGTCGAAACTAAGACCCCGTTGGAATCTAAGACTGCACCGGTCAAATCAGCAGCAATGGTGGGTCCGATGTCTTTAATGCCAAAGCTGATCGTACCATCGCTGAACTCTCTCAAAAGGGTGTCCAGCACATCATCTGCATAGAGCTTGCCTTCAATGGTGTTGATTTGTAGATTCGCGGTCATGGCTTTGGCGAGGGGGATTGGAGTTGCGTAGGTTTCATTGCCGTTTGAGTCTTCTGTGATTTTGGCATAAAAGAGATTGTCTAAGCCAATTGTGGCCATATTGTTATACCTCCCATGGATAGTCTTTCGCTACCTCGATGACGAAGTGGTGATAACCGGTATCTGCTTCATATCCTAGGTAGCGGCGGTCGGTGATGGTGATTTCTGCATTCAGCAGTGCGTGAATGATCTGATTCTTTATAGTGTTATAGTTCCCTTGATCGAAAAGCGAGAGTCGCACTTCTTGCGTTTCGTGTTGTGGTTGATTATCTGCATAGAGTTGAAAGGCTTCTGTCAAAGGAGTCAAAACCAGATAGCGAGCCGGGGGTGCTTGTGAGAAGGTACCAGTTTCGATGGGGAGTATAGGGGATAATAAGGTGATCAGCTCTCCTAATAAAATCATATCTGTTCCAACTCCCTTTGAAACTGTTCTTGCATCGTATCTAAGCATTCTTTTCGGCTACTGGTTTTGGCAGGTTTCAGAAAGGGTTTTGCTGCTTGATTGCTCCTACCGTATTCTAAAATATTGGCAATCTTGGCATTGCTTGATCCGTCTTTACGAGGTTCGGAGAAGCCAATCTTCACATTGTAATCTCCATCTCGATCGATTCTTGACGGAGTAGTTCCTAATGATTCTAGGAGTTCACCCGTAGAGCGGGATTCAGTTTTGGTTTGATTACCAATCACACCTTGCAGATTCTTGCGAACTTTGCTTTCTACGACTTCGGCTCCGGCTGCTAAGACTTTAGGAATGATGCGATCTGTTTTTTCACCGAGACGAG
>CALCNS010000307.1 GCA_937897315.1 uncultured Bacillota bacterium | reverse complement strand
TGATTGATTCGAACAAACCCCTCAATCGAAGAACCATCAAATGCTATTTCTTTATTTACTGCTTTCTCCAGTTGGGTAACAGGTCTGGAGACCGTTTTCTGAGAACCTAAGATATCAATTAACTGCAATTCAACAAATCTTACTTTGTTCTCTCTCGCCATTGCCAATACATCAGATGCCGAATATCCCAACTTAATCAACCCCTTTTTAATTAAACGTTCGTATTATAACGAACATTTTACAGAATTATACACCACGTGTTCGTATATGTCAATAGAGAAAAAGAAAAGGTTTGAATTTTTTTCAAACCTTTTCTTTTTCATTATCGATTTCTGTTGAGCCAAAAAACAGCTCGGTTACAAAGCGACCTAGTGGAAAAACAATGGGAATCTTCGTTTCTATTCCCCGCATGGCTGTCTCTGCACCAAATATTTGAAGAAGTAACAGAAGCACAGTGATTCCCATTGAAACCCAGCCAATCATTTGTGCTTGGTTCTGTAAAATGATTTCTGCTTCGGTGATGAGTGCATTCTGCCGAATCAGAACGGAACTGATAAAACTAAGCCCAAACCGTAGTATAACCGCTAGAGTATTTAGTCCTGCTGCTTGTGTCGCATGAAAACTTAAGAACTCGTCTTTGCTAAACTGATAGGTTAATAAACTTAACAGCCAAAAAATCAACGGAACTATGGGGGATGGCTGAACAAAATAGATTGCACTCGTACCAATATAAAGTATTAATGCAACATATTGCGTTTCCAAACCGAGGAATTTACTAACTATAACAGGCGAATTCTTCTTTTTGTAATCGCTCTTACTGTTTTTTTTGGCCATAATACCCCTCTATTCAATAATTTTTAGAATTGTCAGTAAAGGTTATCTACTTACCCTGAAATCTCTCCTAAAATAAGCGGATGCATGCTCGGTCTTTGATTAGAGAACGTATAACAAGCATGAGCAACCTCTATCCAAGATTTTTGGGTTTCAACGGAAGCAGGGCGATGGAAAACCGTTAATAATGGAGAGCCTTTCTCCACAAAATCTCCTACCTTAGCGTGTAACCGAACACCAACATGTGGATCTATGGTGGCATTCTTGACGAGCCTACCACCGCCTAATCTGACTACTAACTCACCTAATTGGCGTGAACGGAGTTCGCTTAGCCACCCGTCTTGTTTTGAAAAAACCACTGTTCTTCCTTCCGGTAACCCCCAGCTATCCGTGAAAATCACTTCTGATTTGCCTCCTTGGAACTGAATCATTTGCTTAAACTTATCTAAAGCATTTCCGTTTAGAATGAGGAAGTTTAATTCGTCAAGAATGTCTTGATCTCCTCTTTGATCTCCAGCCATTTGCTTCATTCTTAAGACAAATTGATCTGTTAAATATCTCAAGTCTGCAGAGCCGTGCCCAGATAAGCAATCAATGGCTTCCAAAACTTCTAAACTGTTTCCGATGCTTTGGCCTAGTGGTTCATTCATATCGGTTAATACTGCCCGTGTTTGCTTGCCAAAATAATCGCCGATTTGCACCATCCACTTCGCTAATTGCTTCGCCTCTACGAGAGATTGCATGAAAGCACCTTGCCCGACCGTTACATCTAATAAAATTTTATCACTACCTGCTGCAATTTTCTTTGACATGATGCTAGCTGCAATCAATGGTATCGCTGGGATGGTTCCCGTAACATCACGAAGTGCATATAGCTTATGATCTGCAGGTACCAGTGTAGGGGATTGGCTGGAAATGGCTATGCCTACTTCTTGCACTTGCTTTACAAAATGCTCTTCTGTTAGCTGAGTGAAAAGCCCAGGAATGGATTCTAATTTATCCAAAGTTCCACCTGTGTGACCTAATCCTCGGCCACTGATTTTGGCAATTTTTATCCCCGCTGCAGCCGCTAAGGGTAGAGCAGTAAGACTCAGCTTATCTCCAACTCCGCCAGTGCTGTGCTTGTCTATTTTCAAACCGGGAATCGTTGTCAAATCGAGTATTTCTCCGGTATGGATCATGGTCTCTGTGAGGTGAAATGTTTCTTGTAGAGTAGCACCTTGACAGCATATCGCCATTAGCAAAGCAGATGCTTGGTAGTCTGGAATATGACCATTGGTGTAACCTTGAATAAAATATTGAATCTCATTTCTACTGAGTTCATGACCGTCGCGTTTTCTCTCTATGATTCGAATGATATCAGTATTCATTTTTCCACCTCGTAACTTGCTTTATTTTGTTACTTTTCGAAACTTTATGTATATTTTGTTAAGGGACTTTTCAGAAAGAGAGAAAAAAGGTATAATTTTTTTTTCGCCGTCCCTAACCATTTTCTCCTGTTTTTGCTTTTTTGTCAAGTACACGGAAGGAGCTTACCTAATGAGAGCGCAAATGCATCCAGCCTATTGTGAGGAATCCGAACGTTTGGTTTTTACACTAGATCAAATAAGGTTATGGAAGAATATTCTGATTGAACAAGCACAAGCTACTCAGGACGAAATTGATGAGATTCTTTCAAATCTGGCAGATGCCAAAAAACCAGAAGACATGACGCAAGCTCAGCAATTTGAAATGTCTAAATTACAAGCTGCTTTCTCGCGTAGAACTGTACTAACTTTAGCAGAGAAAGATCCTTACTTTGGCAGAATTGATCTTTCCACCCTGCAGTATGAGTACCAACGCAATGTGAACTTCGAACGGGTGGGAACTCGAGAATCGAAAGGTGGAGTACTCATTAAAGAGGAAAGTGCACCCGAAGTACTGTACTTAGGTAAACTTGGGGTTGAGAATGAGGAAACAGGACAACAACTAATCGTGGATTGGCGTGCTCCGGTTGCGGACCTTTATTATGCTGGCATACAAGGACAAACCAGTTTTGAAGGACCTTACGGACCGGTCTATGTTGACCTAAAACTAATGAGGCGTATACTCATTGATAATGGCTCGTTAAAGGAGATTTCCGACCAGGAAGAAGCTGCCGGTATTGACGATTTCCTCTTATCCCGACTGAGAGAGAACGCCAGTACAGGAATGAAGGATATTATTTCTACCATTCAAAAAGACCAAAATGAGATTATTCGTCTCCCCTCCTTCCAACCAGTTTTGGTTCAGGGAGTTGCTGGAAGTGGAAAAACCTCGGTTGCCTTACATCGTATGTCGTATCTACTATATGCTCGTAAAAAAGAAATCTACCCCGAAGACACGCTTATCCTGACTCCTTCTAGATTGTTTTTTGGATACATTGCCTCCGTTATGCCAGACTTAGATATACGAAGATGTAAGCAAAAGACTTTTTCGGAAATCGCTCTCTCTATTCTGAACATAAAAGTAAGATTAAGAAGCACCATAGAATGGATGGCCGATTATTGCAACTCCAAAGGGAGAGAAGCAGAAAAGAAGTTCCAACAGGAAGCATCTTTGTTACGTTTAAAAGGTAGTATGCTCGCGATAGCTGCGGTGGATCGATACGCGGAGTTTCTGGAGAATGTCATTCTCCCGCCAAGAGACTTGATTACCAGTGAAGGAATGCTCATCGCGACCCACAGTGATATGAGAATCCGTTATCAAGACCTCTGTCACTTACCTTTGGAGCAACGGGTCAAACTGATGCATAAATGGCTTCAGACACAGAGTGCACGCAAAATGAAACAAGAATTAGAGAATATCCAGGACTATTATCAACGACGTCTGGAGTTAGCACGCAGTAGACATCCTGTTCATTTACAGCATTTACCGAATCCAGCCGCAATCCAATTGATACACGAACGAGATCTTCTATTGGATCGGTTAAAGCAATCCACAGAAGAAGCATTAAAAGAATACAGAAAGCAAATCCCAAAGAAGCTCTCCTTGCTTCCACTTTATTCTGAGTTTTGGACGGAAGACTCTCTTTGCCAATACTGGCCAGAGTTAAAGGAAGAAGAGAGAAAGGCCATGGCATATTATCATCAAAGGTCTAGCCAAAGAATAGATCAAGAAGATCTTGCTTTACTGCTTCGACTTCATGAGCATCTATTTGGCTTCACAGAATACTATGTTCACGTAGTCATCGATGAAGCACAAGACTTAAATCTGGCAGAGTATTTCATGATTCGAAGATTACTCAGAGATACTGCTTCCATGACAATTGTTGGCGATATTTCACAAGGTATCTATCCTCAAAGGGGCATAACTCGCTGGACTGAATTAACAGATTCCATATTATCGGATAAAGAATTGGTTTATAGAGAAATGAGACGAAGCTATCGAAGCACTGCTGAAATCATTGATTTTGCAAACCCGTTATTGCTACTAGATCAAGCTGTCCCTGCCGATGCCGTTCGGTATTCCGGTGTGAACCCAGTAGTAAAACAGTTTACAGATAGAAAATTCGCTTGGGAAGAAAAAGCCAAAGCAGCTGGTGCGCAAATCGCTGATTGGCAGCAAAATGACGAGATTCAAACCATTGCTTTATTGTGTAAAGGCAGTCAACACTGTAAAGATGTTTTTAGCCTTATAAATCGCTGGCTACCCGGTGAGGTAGAAATCATAGAAAATGAAACAGACACATTTAGCAGCAAAATCGTTATCATACCTGTGTACCTAGCAAAAGGACTTGAGTTTGATGCTTGTATCATCATGGACGCTGAAGCGGAAACCTATTGGGAGAGTGTTTCAGATCGTCATTTGCTCTATGTTGCACTTACTAGACCTCTGCACCGTTTAGCCGTTTATTATACGGGACATATCGCTCCAGGTTTATCCTAAATAGAAGAGCCTGCAAATATGCAGGCTCTCATTTTAATTTTCATCCAATATTGGTAACGCTCTTTTTTTCCATGCAGCTGATATTCGATAACGGTAAAAACTTAATCCGAATCGAACAAATAAATCTAGTGTCATAGCGTACCAGACGCCTAGGATCCCCAAATGAAACGTTCTGGCTAACAGGAAAGACAGTGGCAACCGAACCCCCCAATAACCCAGAGAACTAATCACCAATGTCGCTTTCGTGTCACCCGCTCCCCGTAGAGCTCCATTATATAAACCGGTTAATTGCTGAGGGATCTGACAAATTCCCATAAGGATTAAGTAAATCGCTCCTAAGTCGATAACTGCTTGATCGGTACTCAAAATGGAGAAAACCATTTTAGGAGTGAAAACTAAGAATGATGCTGTAAATGTTGTGAGAATTAAATCCCATTTGACCAATTCTTTCACATATCTTTCGGCTAATTGTATCGATCCCGCTCCCAAGGACATGCCTACAAAAGCAGTTGCTGCAATAGAGAAACCCATGGATGGCATATACGATAAAGACTCCGCGGTCATACCCTGCTGGTGTGCAGCTAATTCTACTGCTCCAAAAGATGCAACTAATGATGTTAAGAGAATCCCTCCGAAATTCATCATAAGATTTTCTGTAGCTGCCGGGATGCCTATGGTTAAAATTTCTTTTGCTTCCTTCCAAACAAAACGAAGACCGTTAAATTTCAAGGATAGATTAGTTTGTTTAAAATATAAGATATACAGAGCCATCACCGCTCCCACAATTTGGGAAATAACCAAAGCCCATGCAGCGCCCACTAAGCCCAAAGCAGGAATACCAAACTTTCCAAATATAAGCGGATAACTTAACACCACATTCACAATGTTTATGGTGGTTGCAACCGTCATAG
>CALCNS010000306.1 GCA_937897315.1 uncultured Bacillota bacterium | reverse complement strand
CCTCCTTTTTGGGTATAAAAAAGCGCCCTCCCTCACTGGGACGAGCGTGTCGTGGTACCACCCTAATTCCCTATCTTCAGAAATAAGATAGGCTCAAGAGGCCTTTAACGTTGCCCACTCCGTTTGTACTTACTGCGTTTCAGCACAACCACATCGGCGGTGATCTTCCAGTTGTTGTCCTTACCCGGTTTCACCATTCCCGAGCTCTCTGTGAAGGAGTTATAACCTTACTGTCCGCTTCATCGTGTTTGAATAGATGTATTATACAGGAGTTTCATCTCATTGTCAACTTTTCCTTGCACTTTGCTCTGCTATCGGGTAAAATAATGGGTATGAACTGATACAAAGGAGTGCTTATCATGTACGATAAACCGATTCGCGTACGAATTGCACCGTCCCCCACCGGGAATTGTCATGTGGGAACGGCACGTACCGCCCTGTATAACTACTTATTTGCCCGAAAAAATGGTGGCAAGTTTATTTTAAGAATTGATGACACCGATACCAAGCGCAACAGCATCGAATCGGAAGAAGGTGTGCTAGAGGGTTTACGCTGGGTCGGCCTGGACTGGGATGAAGGTCCCGATGTGGGCGGTCCCTACGGTCCCTATCGCCAAAGTGAGCGATTGGATTTATACCATAAATATGTGCAGCAACTCCTCGACGAAGGCAAGGCCTACGAGTGCTTCTGCACTCCCGAAGAACTGGCTGCCGAGCGCGAAGCGCAAAACGCCCGCAAAGAAGATCCCCGTTACAGCGGTCGTTGCTTGCATTTGACCCAAGAAGAAAAAGATGCCTTCCGTGCCGAAGGTCGCAAGGCTGCCATACGTTTGCGGGTACCCGACGACAAGATTTCTTTCCACGATGTGATTCGTGGCATGGTGGAATCGGACGGGGCACTCATGGGTGATTTTGTCATTCAAAAGTCCGATGGCATTCCGTTATACAACTTCGCTACGGTGATTGATGACCATGTCATGGAGATTTCGCACGTCATACGTGCCGCAGAGCACATTTCCAACACCTTCCCGCAAGTGGTCATCTACCGCGCTTTAGGGTGGGAGTTGCCTGAATTCGCTCATTTGGTCTTACTCCTGAATCCCGATAAGACCAAGATTTCCAAGCGCAAAGGTGCAGTGTATTTGGGCGAGTTTGCTGCCATGGGATATTTACCCGAAGCCATGCTCAATTTCAACGCGTTTTTAGGATGGAACCCAGGCGGTGAAGAGCTGCAAGAGATTCTCACCAAAGAGGAACTCATCGAGCTGTTCAGCTTGGAACGCTGCACTCAATCCAATGCCGTGTTCGACCCGGTCAAACTCGACTGGATGAATGGAATGTGGATTCGCAAGCTTTCCGCTTCGGAAGTGGCAGAACGAGTTCTTCCCTTTATGCAAAAAGCTGGGATGATCGGTCCAGTGAGTGAAGATCAAATGTTATACTTGACCAAACTAATCTCCCTCATTCACGAACGCTTGCCCCGTTTGGATGCAGCACCAGAGAGCTTGTCCTACTTTTACTGCGATTGGTCCGTGGATGAAGTCGCTTTGGATTTGTTTGCCTCAAAGAAGCAGACTCCAAGCGATATTGTGATGTTGCTCAAACGCACCCTCGACTTGCTGCTACAAACCGAGTTCGCTGCCGAACCCATGGAAGCCGCCATGAACCAATTGTGCGATGATATGCAATGGAAAAAAGGGGACTTCTTCATGCCATTGCGAGTTGCATTCACCAACCGTAAGGTTTCTCCACCCTTGTTCCACACCATGGAACTCATTGGCAGAGCCAGAGTCATTGCTCGCATGGAAATGGCCATTGCCGCCTTAGAAAAATGAAAATAGACGCAACGTTTCGCGACGTTGCGTCTTGGTTTGTACGACTTCTTATAACCAGGTTAATTCCACTGCTGGTTTGATTTCTCCAATGATGTCATTCCTATGGTTGCGCAGGGTGCGAACTTCATACGGTAATAGGGTTTCCCACTCTTTTTCATTGAGCAGGTGCAGTTGCCGAAGCACGCCTAAGACAGCTGCGTTCGTTGCTCGACTGCCTCCATCGGCAATTTTTAAGGACATGCCCCAACCCAATTCTGGAATGGCAAAACCATAGACGGCTTCGGCCCCGGATTTGGCGACAATCTTGCCGGGAGCTACCGACATCAGCAAGGTGCAAAGGCGACCGGTTCCGGCAATCATCTCGGGGTGATTCATCATGGCGGTGCGAATCCTCTTTGCTGTCTCGTGCCGTTTATCGCTCATTCCTACCGGGTTAAGCAAACGTGCCCAAGCCACAGCCATGTGATACACACTGAGACCATGAACGGGAACCCCACAACCATCGATGCCAATGGGAATATCTTCTTTATTGACACCGGTAAACTCACTGACCGATTGCAGCATGGCTTGTTGAACCGGATGGCGTAACTCAGTGTAATACGAAGGATCGGCACCCATTTTTTGATTGAGGGTCAACATACCGGAGTGTTTGCCCGAGCAATTGCAGTGAATTTCGCTGGCGATAATGCCAGCCGCTTTTAACTCGGCCGCTCTGGGAGCATACATGGGTTCATGCACGCCACATTGCAAATAACTGGGATTGAGACCGATCTTTTTTAAGATGGATTCAACGGCTTCGGTATGGAAAATCTCGCCGTTATGCCAGGCGCAAAAAACAGCCATTTCTTTTTCGGTGATTCCATATTCCTCTACAGCACCGCTCTCCACCACGGGCATGGCCTGAAAAGGTTTGGCCGAGGAGCGCCAAAAGGCAAATTTCTCACGGGGCGCACCGGCATAGGCAATCAGGCGACCGGTGGCATCGACAATAGCGACATCGCCATAATGAACGCTTTCCACTTTGCCTCCGCGGGTTACATGAACCAGTTCTGCGGATCGATTCATAAAAAATCCTCCTTCCATTTCACTCTTTCGCTGCGTAGCTAAATTCTGTTGTATTTTTTGAGGATTGCTAAGGTCTCGTCAATGGGCAACCCATAGCGAGTGGTACCGTCGCAACCCACAGTGGTTTCGGCAGCGAAAAGGGCGTTGATGATCGCCTCTTCGGTGGCTTCTACGGTAGCATCAAACAAACCCGTGAGAATGCGACCATCTTCAGCTAAGCGCTGCACCGTGCGAACCGGCTGTTCGCTGCGGTTGGGTTGGCGATTGGTCGTGGAGAAGCCCACAACAAAATCACCGCTACCATGGGAAGCCACAGAACCGGTGCGTGATAATCCTAAAGCACAACGTTTGGCCACGCGGGTGAGTTGCCGGGTAGATAGAGGTGCATCGGTAGCCAAAATCATCATGATTGATCCATCACCGGGGTGATCGGTTTCAGGCCACCGGATGAGTTCTCTTCCTACCGGCACACCGGCAATGAGTAAATCTTGTCGTCTGCCAAAATTGGCCATGACCAAAATACCCACCGTGAAACCTCCCATTTCCGGAGGTAACACCCGGGATGATGTACCGATGCCACCCTTAAAGCCCAGGCAGCTCATGCCGGTTCCACCGCCGACCACACCTTCGGCCACCAATCCACTCTCGGCACGATTTAATGCCTCGTAGACGTGCTCTTTGTGCACATGTCGACCTTGAATATCATTCAGGCTACTGTCGTTGCATTCGCCAATCATAGGATTCAATGACATGATTTTGGGGTTGCGTTCGATCATCCAATCGATGAGTGCGTCTGCCGCTTTTCCAACGTTGAGTGTATTGGTCAGCAGAATGGGGGTTTCGATTGTCCCCAATTCCTGAATTTGTGCTATACCCATGGCTTTGCCGAACCCGTTAATCACATGCACCACACCGGCTACTTTATCTTCAAACAAATCACCACTGTGGGGTACTATTGCCGTGACACCGGTGCGAATCGGTCCCACTCCGGCTTGGCGTGCACCATCTCCTTGAATGAGGGTGCAATGACCTACTTTCACACCGGCGACATCGGTGATGGCGTTGTAGGTTCCGGTTGGCAAATATCCAAAAGGTACTCCTACTTCCCTGGCGCGGGGGCGATTATTCGTGCTCATTTATTTGCAGACTTTGATGAACTTTTTGAAGAGGGCATCGAAGTTGGTGTAATCAAAGAAGGTTTCCGGATGCCATTGCACCGTCATTAAGAACGGGTAATCGGTGGCTTCTGCCGCCTCAATAACGCCATCGGGTGCTTTGGCTGTGATAACCCAATTGGGAGCTAAGTCTTTAATGGCTTGATGATGATACGAGTTCACACGAATGTGGGTCTCCCCGGGGAAACATTCCGCTAATTTGGTGCCGGGCATTAATTCCACAGAGTGAGAGGCATGCCATCTGGGGGCAGATTGTACGTGTTTAATGAGGTTATCGACTTTATGTTGGCTAGGTAAATCTTGAATTAGGGTTCCACCGCAAACCACGTTTAGTAATTGGGCACCTCGACAAATGCCTAAAATCGGTTTGCCCGATTTCATGACGGCCTTGGCCAATTGTACTTCAAAATGATCGCGGGAAGGAGTAATCGTGCCTAAGTTCTGCACCGGTTCTTCTCCAAAATAAGCGGGTTCCATGTCGGGACCACCGGTGAAAATGAAACCATCAAACCGCTTTACCAGCTGATCGAGATCTTTATCGTCTATGAAGGTGAGCAAGACGGGAATGCCGCCGGCTTTTTTTACCGCTTCTACATAAGTTCGGGCAATGTTATACTGAAATTCGGTTTCATTCCAGTTTTGGGTCACAGCAATTAAGGGTTTCTTCATTTTAAAATCCTCCTTCAAATTAGGAGTATCTACTCCTTTTTCACTCTTTAATTACGCTGTAATCGAATAAAATCCTTCTTTTCTTTCGTTTGGCTAAAGAGTAACAAAAAAAGACCGTTTCCCCTAAGAGAAGACGGTCTTTGCGCTAACTACGATCGTTATAAAAGCGAGGAACTCGTTTGGAAACACAGGCTGTAATTTGGTGAGGGATCTCCCCAATCTCATCTGCCAGCATCAACGTGGTGCGTATCGGTTGAGAATCACCAAAAATGATGACTTCGTCGCCCACCTGCGCTTGAGGAACCGATGTTAAATCGATCATCGCTTGGTCCATGCACACTCGGCCCACAATGGGCACCAGTGTACCTCGCACACATACATGGGCACGGTTGCTATAACTTCGACTCATGCCATCGGCATACCCAATGGGTAAGGTGCCCAATATGGAGTCTTGACTGGCGGTCCATGTGCCATCGTACCCTACGCGGGTGCCCTGCTTGATCTTCTTTAACATGACGACTTTGGTTTTAAGGGTCATCACCGGGCGCAAGGGAATGGGTGCCGGAATGAGTGAGGTAGGTGAAGAGCCATATAAGCCCACTCCTAAGCGAACCATGTTGTAATAGCTTTGCGGAAAGCGAAAAATCGCTGCCGTATTGGCCATGTGCAAAATGGGAATGGAAACACCGGCTTCCTTCACCCTCGCAGAAAAGGATTGAAACCTCCGAAGCTGCTCTAATGCCGGCTCGGGGTCTGCCACTTCTGCCATGCTAAAATGACTGAACAATCCCTCCAGTTCTAAATTGGGGTATTCACTCAACTGTCGAGCAAACACCACATCTTCGTCGGTACCCTCTACACCGATGCGGCTCATACCGGTATCGAGCTTTAAATGAACCTTCAACCGTTTACCCGCTGCCTGAGCGGCTTCTTGCAACGCGTCAGCAACGTCTTTTGTGAAGACGGTTGCGGTGATGTCGCTGCGAGCAACCTGCCAAGCCGCATCGGCAGCTGTATATCCTAAGACCAGTATGGGACCCCAGATGCCGCCTCTGCGCAAATCAATCGCTTCTTCTAAGGTAGCAACACTTAAGGAATCCACTCCGGCTGTCAGTGCAGTATGCGCAATTTGCTGTGCTCCGTGCCCATAGGCATCTGCTTTGATCACGGCATTTAAGCGTACGCCTTTCGGCAAGTACGCTTTCATGTTTCGTACATTCTCATCAACCGCTTGTAAATTCACTTCTGCCCAGGTGGGTCTCATGCTGATCGCTCCTTAGTGGCTTAATGCCTGTACCAATGCCATGGCTGTTTGTTTTTCGTGACTAATACTCACCAACCAGTGCAAAATTCCTTTGTCAGTGGCTATTTTGGCTGCGTCCCCGTACAAATGCACCTGAGGTGCTCCTTGTTCATCATGAAGGATTTCTACGTTCTTCCACGTCACTCCATTCATGAAACCGGTTCCCAATGCTTTTACCACAGCTTCTTTGGCCGCCCACCGACCTGCTAAGCGTTCGGCCGATAACCCATAGCCCTGTTCCTGCCAATATTGCCATTCTTTTTCTGTGAGCATTTGCTTCACATATGCTTCACCCAATCTTTGTAAGGCGGTTTCCACTCGAGCAACCGAAACCACATCAATGCCATTGGCTAAGAGGTTGCCACTTTGCGGTATGGAACACTCCAGAAGTTCTTCCTGAGAAGCTGGAGTGTCTCCAGCAACCACTTTTCGGCACCGCAATGCCAAAAACATGGGGAATTCTTGGCGAGCCAAGTCCATGGCTTCTTTTTTAGGTCCTTGTTGTTCTTTTTTGTGGCTGACCCATTCTTCACAATGCTCCACCAACAAACCAGCATTGCCAAGGGTATTCATATAGGCCTGCAAGGGTCGGTGGAAATGAATGGTGGCAGGGCTTTCCTCGCCAATCGCTTCTTTGCCCGGATGTGCAGCAATGCGAATATCTTCGCTACTTAAATAACGCCAGAGAATGCGATTCTGACGGAAGTCTCTTTGTTGCCAGAGCCAGTCGCTGCGTTGTGGAATGCGGAAGCAAGGATGCATCATGACCAGTATTAACACGCCGTCTGGTTTCAATAACTTTTGCACGCCCTGCCATACACCGGTAATCGGGTTCATATTTTGAATGGATAGCACCAAGGTCACCGCATCGTAGGTTTCTGCTTGAAGACCGTGACGCAAGTTCCCCATTTCATCCACCAAATTGGTGGCATCGCCCTTCATATATATGGGACGTTTCTGCCCTTCCTTGGTGTAGGTTTTCGCTGCAGCCAATAAGTCTTCTGCCAAATCCACACCGGTCACACTGGCACCGGCCATGGCCAAACGGCGACATAAAACACCTTGACCACAAGCCAAATCTAGAATCTTCATGTCCGAGAAATTGCGATTTTTTTCTTTCAGCATGCGCTCTACACCCGGTAAAAGCACTTTTTGGTGATATTCACTACCACCAACCCCCACCAAGGTGTTGTACCAGTGCGCCACATCTTGCCAATCGGTTTTATCGGGCATGGCTTTCGCCTCTTCTACCATAGGCACTGCAGGCATTTTAGATGCTTCTTTGATTTTTTTCTTGGGCTGCACCCGTACCGGATAGCTTACGCGTGGCTTCACCACGGTCCAGATCTTTTTCTCGAACGGTTTTCTCTCTACTGCTCTGCCTTCTTGAGGTTGTCCATCCCATTTTCGAGCAAATTCGGGTTTTTTAGGCGCATCGTTCTCTTGACGAGGTTTGTCAGACCAGGTTCTCTTTTCAAAAGTCTTCTTTTCGAAAGGTTTCTTTTCGTCCCACGTTTTCTTCTCTCCGGGTTTGCCGGATCGGTAGGTACTGGTGGGCTTCTTCTCTTCGCTTGGCGTCATGGTAGAAAAGGTGCGTGACCGCTCCCTCGGTTCGGGTTTACTGGTGGGATTGACCCATGACTTCTTGTCTTGTTTCATCTTGATCCTACTTTCTATATGATAAGGTTGTAATCCATTGTAACATTAAAAAATTCGTGACAGAGATGTACTTTCCTGCATGATTTCTTCATAAATTCTACACAGTTTCTTACCATATTATGAGCAGGGAAAGTCAAAGTCGGTAGCGAATTTAGTTTTATATATTTTTTGACCATACAACACATTCCATTTGAAAGGATTATGCATATGAAATCCCCTTTACCAAAACCAAAACGCCCCTTAATGTTTTATTATTCCATTGTGCTGCTGGCTATGTTTGTCTTTAACTTGCTTGTCATGCCCTACATGATGCGCCAACAAATTACCACCATAGAGTATAGTACCTTCCTCACTATGGTGGATGAAGGCAAACTTTCGACGGTTGTCTTAGAAGAAACCCGTATCTACATGGAAGGCATTGAAGACGCCAGCGGCAAAAAACCCTTGTATGAGACCGGATATATTTACGACCCCGGTTTGGTCGAGCGCTTAAGTGCCAATAAGTCCATAAAGTTCTACAGTGAAATCCCAGAAGAAGTCTCCCCCATCTTGGAGTTCATTGTCACCTGGGTGCTTCCCATTGCCATCTTTGTGGCTCTAGGACAATTCCTTTCCAAACAGATGACCAAGCGGATGGGTGGCGGGGCCATGTCCTTTGGCAAGAGCAATGCCAAAATCTACGTGGAAGCACAAACCGGTAAAACCTTTGAAGACGTGGCAGGTCAAGACGAAGCCAAGGATTCTCTATGCGAAGTCGTAGACTTTTTGCACAACCCCCTAAAATACAGCAGTGTGGGTGCGAGAGTGCCAAAGGGAGTATTGCTGGTCGGACCTCCCGGAACCGGTAAAACACTCATTGCCAAAGCCGTTGCAGGAGAAGCCGGGGTTCCCTTCTTCTCGATTACCGGTAGTGAATTTGTAGAAATGTTCGTCGGTATAGGTGCCGCCCGTGTGCGTGACTTGTTTAAACAAGCCCAGGAAAAAGCACCGTGCATTGTGTTCATCGACGAAATCGATACCATTGGCAAACGCCGCGACAGCATGGGTTTTGGCGGAAATGACGAGCGAGAGCAAACACTGAACCAACTGCTTTCGGAAATGGATGGGTTCGACAGTTCCAAGGGTGTTATCATTTTGGCTGCGACCAACCGTCCTGAAATCTTAGATAAAGCCCTGCTACGTCCCGGTCGTTTTGACCGTCGCATACCCGTTGAATTACCCGATTTAAAAGGACGAGAAGCCATATTGAAAGTACACTTACGCGGGATCAAAACAGAAAGCGAAATCGATTTGTCTTCTCTCGCTCGTTCCACTCCCGGGGCATCCGGTGCGGATTTGGCCAATATTATAAACGAAGCAGCGTTACGTGCGGTGCGAAACGACCGCAAGTTGGTTACCCAAGCCGACTTGGATGAAGCCGTAGAAACCACATTAGCCGGTGAGCAGCGCAAAAATGCGGTCATTTCTCCCAAAGAGAAGAAGATTATTGCTACACATGAAATTGGCCATGCCATAGTGGCTGCTTTTGCCGATAAGGAACAGCTCGTGCACAAGATTACCATTGTTCCCCGAACCTCCGGTGCATTGGGATATACCATGCAGTTACCCGAAGAAGAACGGGTACTCATGAGCCGCACCGATGCCTTATCCCGAATCACCGTATTGACCGGCGGTCGTGCTGCCGAAGAAGTGATGTTTAACGAAGTCACCTCCGGGGCTGCCAACGATATTGAACAAGCCACTCGTTTGGCACGCGCCATGGTCACCCGCATGGGCATGAGTGACAACTTTGGCATGATGGCACTAGAAACCATGAACAACCCCTACTTGGGTGGAGACACCTCCATGGCCTGTTCCGGTGAAACCGCTTCTGCAGTGGATGAAGAAGTAAAGCAAATCATTCGTAGTTGTCAGGACAATGCCAGAAATATTCTCAAAGAGCACAAAGAAAAGCTGATTCAACTTACCGATTATCTCTTGGAAAAGGAAACCATTACCGGCAAGCAGTTCTTGGATATGATGGGAATTGAGGATGACAAAGAATAAGTAAAAGCAGACATATGACAATAACTCCATTCAAACAAACGGCCTGTGCAAATCTATGCACAGGCCGTTTTGTTTTACTTCAACTCATCATCAATTGTACGAACATATCTCTCGGTCAAGTCAGGATCACGAACAAACTCATGTGTTATCGAGGCTTCCATCACTTCTTCGAAGTACCAATCCTTTGTATCCACATCGGTAAACAGGACCGGTGCTCCAGTTAAAGGACCACGATTCAACATTCGATTTATCATGATGACTGCTTCGGTTCGTTGAATTCGAGCATTGGGTTTAAATGAACCATCTTCATAACCAATGACAATTCCATGCGTGTACGCCTCTTCAATGGTTGCCTTTGCCCATGAATCTTCAATATCAGTGAAGTATGTTACTAAAGTCTCTCTTTTTTCTCCACTGTCTTGATAGTAACGAGCAATCATGGATGCAAACTCCGCTCTAGTGATAGCCTTTTCTGGTAAGAACGTTCCTTCCGGATACCCTTGCATGAGACCTATCTTGGTCACTGCTTGAATGTAGCCATACGCCCAATGCGATGTAGGCAGATCTGAGTAGACTCTAATGGTCTCAGAAAGGTCCAATCCCAATATTCGTGCGAACAACGCGGCAGCTTCTGCTCTTGTTATGTTGCGGAAAGGGCCAAAACTTCCATCAGGGTATCCCATAACGTATCTGGTATGAACTCCAGCAAAACGATCGGAAAGAACTTTGATGGCTAAGATGACTCGATCATCCTCTTTCAAAGTTAAGGGTTTCGTACTAGTCACTTCTGCAATAAACTCAAGATTATATAGACTTTGGGAGATTGGGTTTGTCTTTAAACCAATCATTCTGTGATCGCTTCCAGCAATCGCTAAATCCTTTCCCTTCCAAATGAGCTTGTTACCGTCTACCATAGCACCCGCGCTATCTACGACTTCAACTCCTTCAGGAAGCTGCAATGTAAGCTCATAGTCCGCCATGATAACGTTTGATTTGTTCAAAACATCTAGTGCTAGCCAAACAACTGCATTCTCTTGCACCTCGACCTTATCCGAATTCATGGTTAAGACTAAGTCGTACTTTGGAATGATTGCTCCTCCTGCTCCACCACCTGGACCTGGTACTACGATCTTAACCATAGAAAAGTCATATAAAACAATCTCATCATCAACTCCGATTGTTCCGCTTCTAAAGTTATTATAACCAGGCAAACTTGCCATAATGTAGTAATCGGTGTAAGCGAAGACCATGAAGGCATAGTTCCCGTTTGCATCGGAGAACTGAGGATTGGCATTGTTGGCAGGTGGGAAACTAGCAACAGGAGGCAGTGGGACAAGTGTACCCGGCACACGACCAGCAGCTAAGTTTCTAGCGGTGTTGGCATAATACAGTTCAACGTTAGCACCCGATAAAATAGCACCGGTTACCGAATCTGTGATTGTTCCATAGGGGTCAATCAGAGTTTCGCTGATATTCATTTCACCATTGGCTGAAACGGTTACTGTACTCTTTCCTATGATGATTTTCTGTCCACCACCGAAATCATACAATATGTTAATTCGGTATGATTTTCCTGCAATCAGTTTATCGGCATTGAAGACACCAGTTATGTTATTAAGAGTTGAATTTTGCACCACCCCGTTGTCGTCAACTACCTCGACTAAGAAACCGTAGCTAGGTAAATCTTTGATAATGCTTGCTGAACCATTTGGTTGCCTGAAGATCACAATACCAGATACAGAGTTGTCAGGTGCATATGTATCATTGGGTAACCCAGCCCCGGTGATGTCTCCAACAGCAACTTTTTGGTTAAAAGTGACATATTCAACGACTCCAGTAACTGAAACTGGTTTTGTAATCGTGATATCGTACTGTACATTACCTTTTGGAACAGGTATTTTGTATTTCCCATCAATTCCTGTAATGACCGTGGTCGAAAAATCAATCGTTCCGTCGCCATCAAAATCCTTTGAAACCACAACCGTAGCACCTGATATCGGCTTCATGGTATTCCCATCAGTAACAACACCTTCAACAAAACCTGGAACGAAATATTGAATGATGGTATCACTGCCGTATAGTTTGCGTATGGGGTCATTGACAGACACAATGACAGGGATTCGAAGTTCATCGGTACCGGTTAATTTCTCTGAGGTTATTGTTACAACAGCTTGACCGTTTACATCCGTAGTCGCCGTCATGGAGCTGAATGTTCCACGTAAAGCATAATAGTTCAGAGTCACGCCAGCTATGGGTTGTCCGAATCGAT
>CALCNS010000305.1 GCA_937897315.1 uncultured Bacillota bacterium | reverse complement strand
TTCGTTTGTATGAGTTTAGGAGGGAATCTATGCGGTATCTCGTTCAGAATATAAAATTACCTCCGGATCAACGTGGAGAGGTTCTTCAACCTTTAGTCAAAGGTTTGGGATTACAAGCGAAGGATCTGTCTGATTGGCGAATTGTTCGCGAAGCAGTGGATGCTAGGAGAGGACAATTCTTCTTTGTGTACCATATAGAGTTTGAGTTGCAGTTAGGTGTTCGGTTACCAAAGAACACGAAGTTTGAAGTGCTACAAGCTACCACTCCCGAATACCACATTCCAACCCCTGGTGACCAGTTGCTTTTGCATCCCCCTGTAGTGGTTGGGGCTGGACCGGCTGGTTACTTTGCAGCGTTGCTCTTAGCAGAACAAGGATATCGGCCGCTCCTAATTGAGAGAGGTGCCCCCATAGAGGAGCGTATTAAAGATGTTGAAGTGTTTTGGAAGGAAGGGAAGCTTCTGTCCGGTTCCAATGTTCAGTTTGGCGAAGGTGGAGCAGGAACCTTTTCCGATGGTAAACTGACCACACAGATTCGCGACCCAAGAGTCTTCAAAGTACTCCGTGAGTTTGTACGTTGCGGCGCACCGGAAGAAGTATTATATAAGCATAAGCCACATGTTGGTACGGACCGACTCAGGAGAGTGGTGATACGCTTACGCAACCGCATTTTGGAATTGGGTGGGGAGATTCGTTTTCATACCCAACTCAAGAAACTCATCATCAATCAGGGCAGTATTGAAGGAATCATCCTAGCCGACGGCAATCAAATTGCGACTGAAAGCATGATACTGGCTATTGGTCATAGTGCCAGAGAAACCTTTCTACAACTGTTTGAGCAAGGATTGGAGATGGACGCCAAACCCTTTTCTTTGGGTGTGCGCATCGAGCATTTGCAAGATTGGGTAGATGAAGCACAATATGGGCGATGGGCTGGCCATGAGAAGGTTGACCCAGCGGAGTACAAGTTGGTCTATCATACCACCAATGGCAGAACGGTTTACACTTTTTGCATGTGTCCCGGTGGGGAAGTGGTGGCGTCTTCCAGCGAGGAAGGTCATGTGGTTACCAATGGCATGAGTTATTATGCGCGAGATGGGAAAAATGCCAACAGTGCTTTGCTGGTGGGAGTGTCGCCTACAGATTTTGGAGAGAATCACCCTTTAGCGGGGTTGGCATATCAGAATCATTGGGAGAGGTTGGCTTATCAAGCGGGTGGAGGTGGATATGCAGCACCGATTCAGAGGGTAGGGGATTTCTTGACGGATTCCAAGCCGCTAGATCCCAGCATAGTCTTGCCAACGTACACGCCATCGGTTCAGCCATATGAGATTCAGTCGATATTGCCAGCTTATGTTGCCGATTCATTGAAAGAAGCACTACCCCAGTTAGGGAAATCACTAAAAAGTTTTGATCATCCGGATGGTCTGCTGACAGCAGTGGAGAGCCGAAGCTCTTCTCCGGTAAGAATGATGCGAAATCCCTTGGGCGAATCCAATTTAAAGGGTCTGTTCCCGGCAGGAGAAGGTGCAGGGTATTCCGGAGGTATTATTTCCTCAGCGGTAGATGGCTTGAGAAGCGCAGAATGTCTAATTCAGAAATTTCGGATGAGGTGACGCAATGAGCGTAACATGCAACCTATATGATTTAATCATTCTTGGGGGTGGAGCTTCCGGGTTGATGGCAGCCATCGCTGCTTTTCGACAGAACCGGCATGCGTCTGTGTTATTGTTGGAGCGAAACGAACAACTGGGACGAAAATTATTGGCAACGGGAAACGGACGTTGTAATTTCAGCCATGCGGATCAGGACCTACATCATTATCGGAGTCATCGTCCGGATGTGGTTCAAGAGATTCTAAATCAGTTTGGCTTAAGCGAGACACTACTGCTTTTTCATGAGTTGGGGTTACATACACGTTGTGAGGAGGGTAGATACTATCCTCGGAGTAATCAAGGTAGAGTGGTACCTTTGCTATTGCAGGAAGCTCTCCTCAAAACCCCCATTCATATACAAAGAAATACCCCGGTACAAACCATATCGAGGACGGACAAAGGATTTCATGTTTTCACGACAGATGGTCGATGTTATTCAACTGAGAAATTATTGTTGGCTACTGGTGGCAAAGCATCCCCTCAACTAGGTAGTGATGGTGACTTTTATGTATGGTTACGCGAAGTAGGTCATCATGTTTACCCGGTATACCCCGCTTTAACTCCTTTGAAGTTAAATCTTTTAGGTTTAAAGAAAATCAGTGGAGTTCGTTTTTGGGGTCGTGCTGAATGTTGGGTAGAAGAGGACATGGTGCAAGAATCGGAAGGTGAGTTTCTATGGACTCCTTATGGAATCTCAGGGATTCCCACGCTACAGATGAGCCGGTTTGCTGCTGAGGCATTGGGAGACCAGTAACGTGTCGTCCTAAAAATGGATTTTCTGCCTGAGTGGGATGAGAGAGGAGCACAGAATATCATCTTCTCCTGGATGATGAAAAATAGAGGAGAAGTTGTTATCGCCTTAAGTGGAATACTGCATAGTAATTTAGCAGAGTATTTGGTTTCGCTGGTAGAGACGCAAATTGGACCGATTAAAGCATTTCACCCGGGTCAAGCAGCGCGGTTAGCCAAACTCTTAAAAGGATGGATTCTTCCAGTTCCAGCTACTCTAGATTGGAAAGATGCTCAAAGCACCGTAGGTGGTGTAGATTTGTCTGAGATCGATTCCAAAACATTGGCATCGAAGAAGGTACCTGGGCTGTTCTTGGCAGGAGAAATCCTGGATGTGGATGGGAATTGTGGAGGGTACAATTTGCAATGGGCTTGGTCTAGTGGTTTTTTGGCAGGTCAAGGAGCGATGAAATAAAAGAATCCCAGGTACTCTTTGAGTACCTGGGATTCTTTTATGTTGTATTAGCAAAGCTTCTCGAAAACCTTTGCTATTTTATCTAAGGCCCAATCCAACTCTTCTTTGAGAATGACTAGAGGTGGGGTAAAGCGGATGGTTGTAACGTGGGTTTCCTTGCAGAGGATTCCCTCTTCCATGAGGGCTTCGCAAAATCGTCGTGCGCTTCCAAATTCGGGTTTAATTTCTACACCAATCATGAGGCCTTTGCTGCGAATCTCCTTAACAGCAGGACAGGAGATTTTTTGTAATTGTGTAGAAAAGTACTCACCCAACTCTGCTGCGCGTTGAGGAAGGTTTTCTTCCAGCAAAACATCAATAGAAGCAATACCGATCGCAGCCGCCATGGGATTACCCCCAAAAGTGGACCCATGATCACCTGGAGTGAAAACCGACATCACATCCCGATTGGCGAGTACAACAGAAACAGGATAGACTCCACCACCAAGAGCCTTGGCTAGAATCAATACATCGGGTTTGGCATTTTCGTGCTCAAAGCAGAACATTTTTCCGGTACGACCTAAACCCACTTGAATCTCATCAAACATGAGTAATAGATTGTGTCGATTGGAAATGTCTCGTAATGCGGTAAGATAACCGACTGGAGGAATGATCACACCACCCTCTCCTTGGATGGGTTCAACCAAAATGGCGCAGGTATTCTCGTCTACTAATGCTTCCAGAGCTTCGGCGTTTCCGTAAGGAGCGACACGAAAACCAGGCGTAAAAGGGCCAAAACCATCTCGGTATTGACTTTCGGTAGAAAAGGTTACTATGGTGATGGTTCGACCATGGAAGTTATTACTACAGACTATAATATTGCATTGATCTTTGGCGATTCCTTTGATCTTCTCGCCCCATTTTCGAGCAATTTTAATCGCAGATTCCACAGCCTCTGCTCCGGTATTCATAGGTAATGCCTGCTCGTATCCGGATAAGTCCGCGACTTTCTTGAGGAACAACCCCATTTGATTGTTTACAAATGCACGGGATGTAATCGTGATTTGGTCCAGTTGCTCTTTAGCAGCAGCAATAATCTTCGGGTGGCGATGTCCTTGATTGACAGCTGAATAAGAAGCTAGCATATCTAGATATCTCTTACCTTCAGTGTCCCAAACCCAACATCCTTCTCCTTTGGCGATAACAACCGGTAAAGGTTTGTAGTTCTGAGCCCCATACTGTTTCTCCAAAGACAAGTACTTTTCCATTTGATTCGATCCTTTCTTGAGACGGCAAATGTTGTAAAATTAATGTGCTATCTAATCAAATCCCCAATGTTTTTGCCATAACATTGTATATTAATACGTTTGTTAAGTTAAATATGCACATCATTGTGAACAATTTCATCATATCAGCCTTTTGTACAAAAGTCAAGCCGGTACAATTGTGCTTTATCACAAAATATGCTATGATATGAGAGTATAATAACATTATATAGTGGAAAGGGTGAATTAAATGGATCGTCAAACCTTATTAAACGAAGGCATTCTCGCGAAATTTGTACGTTATGCCAGTATGGACTCTCAATCTCAAAGTGGGACCGGAACGGTTCCGAGTACTGCTTGTCAATTGGAATTAGGAAAGATCCTGCTACAAGAATTGCAGATTTTGGGCATTGAAGATGCTAACATGGATTCATTTGGATTTGTTACCGGAACTCTACCCGCAACCCCGGGAAAAGAGAACACACCGGCAATTGGTTATTTAGCCCATATGGACACAGTACCGGGTATTCCGGCTACCAATGTCAAACCTCAAGTCATTGAGAATTATCGTGGAGAAGTCATACATTTGGCATCCGGTGATGTCATCGATCCCACTACTTGTACAACACTGAACCAAGCCATTGGACATACTCTGGTGACTTCAGATGGCACCACCTTGCTGGGTGCAGACGATAAGTCGGGTATCGCAGCGATTATGGAAGCATTATGCCGTTTCATCAAGCAGCCGGAATTCATTCATGGACCATTTAAGGTAGCCTTTACCGTCGACGAAGAAATCGGAAGCGGAATTAGTCACTTCGATGTTGAAAAGTTTGGTGCGGTTGCCGCATATACTTTGGACGGTGGTGCTTTGGGTGATTTCCAGGCAGAAACCTTCAACGCGTATAATGTAACAGTAAAAATCATGGGAATTAGTTCACACCCGGGCTCTGCGAGAGGAAATATGATCAATGCCATGCATATGGCCGCGCAACTATGGTCCGCGATTCCAGCGAATATGAGACCGGAAACGACCGATGGCTATGGTGGCTTTATTCATCCGGGTTCTGTGGAGGGTACCGCTGAGTCGATTGTCTGTCACTTAATTATTCGAGACTTTACTACAGAAGGGTTGCAACATAAAGTCCAATGGTTGGAAACCCAGGCTTCTGCTTTGCAATCGGCATATCCTGGTTCAAAAGTGGAAGTGCTTCATACCGGTGGCTATAGAAATATGTTTGAGATTCTCAAAGAAAAACCGGAAATTGTGAACATTGCAAGAACTGCTATGAAAAATTGTTCCATAGAACCGCTTCAATCGGCGGTACGAGGTGGTACTGATGGCTCACAACTCACCTTTATGGGGCTACCAACACCCAATTTGTTCTGTGGTGGGATTAATGCCCATGCAAGAACCGAATGGACATCGGTACAATTTATGGAGAAAGCGGCAGACGTCATTGTGGAAATCGCTAGATTGTGGAGTATGCAATAAATGTCATCTAAGACTCTTCGACTCGATAAAATATTGAGCCACATGAACATCGCTTCACGTTCGGACATTAAGAAAATGGCACGTCAGGGTTCCATACAAGTGAATGGAGAAATCATACTCGATACCTCACGCCATTTTGATCCGGAAACAGCGGTCATTTTAGTCAATCAGCAACCAGTGCACTATCAGCAATACTGGTATTGGATGATGAACAAACCACAAAATGTGATTTCGGCAACATATGATGGACGTGATCGTACCGTTTTAGATTTAATGAGCAGGGAAGAAGTGCTTTTTGAGCCCTTCCCGGTCGGTCGATTGGATAAGGATACAGAAGGTTTGTTATTACTGACCAACGATGGTGAATTGGCACATTTCTTATTGTCTCCTCGTTTTCATGTTCCTAAAACATATTTTTTAACGGTACAAGGCGTCTTGAAAGCAGAGGATATTGAAGCGTGTCATGAGGGTCTCATCTTAGATGATGGAGCTAAGACCTTACCATCCGTTCTAAATATTCTCAGTACGAATATCAGTGAGAATCAATCTAGTGCAGAAATCACCATTCACGAAGGAAAATATCATCAGGTAAAACGAATGATGGAAATATTGAATTGTGAAGTAACCTACTTGAAGAGAATCCGCTTTGGACCTTTGACCCTCGATCAAAATTTACGTTTGGGGGAATATCGATTATTAAACGAAGCCGAAGTGGATATGCTGAGAAGAGCTGTTCAGAAGTAATTGGAACCCTCGCTAGAGGGTTCCTTTCCTATCGACGAAAGGGAAGAATGTAATGATACCATACATCATAGCGATGTCTTCTTTTCATCAATTAAAAACGGAACATCCAGGTTTGTACCTATTCATCGTGACTGCAAGCATCATCGCCTTCGCAATGCCTGCCTATGCCATTGTTACTATAATTCAGTGGTGGAAAAAAAGAAAGCGACCAAAATGAGCGAAAAGCAGGCGAGTATTGGTAAAGTTTTATTAGCTTGGTATGATCAACATGCCAGAATTTTACCCTGGCGCGGTAGTCAAGATCCCTATCATATCTGGTTATCCGAGATTATGTTACAACAAACACGGGTAGATACGGTGATGGATTACTATAGAAAGTGGCTGGAAGCGTGTCCAACTCTAGAAAGTTTTGCGGAAGCGGATGAAGAACAGGTGCTAAAAAAGTGGCAAGGGTTAGGGTATTATAGTCGGGTCCGTCATTTTCATCAAGCAGCCAAGCAAGTGATACAAACGTATGGAGTGGACTACCCAAAAGACATTCAGCAGTGGCTGGAACTACCTGGAGTGGGAGCTTATACGGCTGCAGCGATTTGTTCCATTGCATTTCAGCGAACGACTCCCGTTTTTGACGGGAATGTCCTACGTGTCATGAGCAGAATGTTAGAAATAAAAGAAAATCCCAAAGAGAAGAAAGTACAGAAATTGCTACTGGATATAGCAAAAGAATGGATGGATCCCCAAAGACCAGGCGATTATAATCAAGCTATGATGGATCTTGGAGCAACCATATGTTTGCCAAATGGAGCACCCAAATGCGATATATGTCCATTATCTGCTTCTTGTGGTATCGCTTTTAGTGATTCTTGGAGAGTAATCCCTCCTAAGAAAGAAAGAAAAGTGCGGAAGGTAGAGGAGAGAACCGTTTTCATTTACTGCGTGAAGGACAAAATCTTCCTGAAGAAACGGTCGAAAAAAGGGCTTTTAGCAGGTCTTTGGGAACTTCCATCTGTATCTCATTCATCGAAAGAAATCCATGTAGAAGAGGATTTGCTTCTATCACACGATATTGTAGAAAAAGAGGTGCTCGCAGAACCGATTTTTCTACATGTCTTCAGCCATTTAGAATGGAGAATGAAGGTACGGGTCATTTATTTACGTGAGGTACCGCTTGAGCTAAAGGGAGTTTGGGCAAGTTTTGAAGACCTAACCGAAAAGTATTCAATACCAACAGCATTCGCAGACATTTTGCACTGGTATAGAACGAAAGGCGAAATAAAAATACAAAAAACGTAATGAATAATAGCATAATAAACGTACATAAACACAATTTTCTATTGTTAGTTGACATTTTTTTCAAATTATGATAGACTCACTTATCGTGAATGACTATTAGTTACAAAGAAGGTGAGCATTCGTGCGTTATTCCAGACAAAGACATTTAGTAAAAGATGTTTTACAAAAAAGTCATCAACATTTATCTGCTGATCAGATTTATCGGATGGTCAAAGATACCGACCCCAATATCAGTATTGCCACAGTATATCGCAATCTAAATCAGCTTGTTGAAATAGGTGAGATCGTTAAATTAAACGTACCGGATGCAGCTGGATATTATGATGGAAACAATCATCCACATTTTCATATGCAATGTGAACAGTGTGGTGGAATCCTAGACATACCGGGAGGGATCTTACCGGATATCAAACAATTGGTTGCGAAAGCCACAAAATTTGAAGTCTCCGAAAGTTTGCTTTTCTTTAAAGGTACTTGTGAGACCTGTTTAAATCAAGTTACCACCGCTTCATCATCTATACGAAGTGCGGGAGAGGAGAACGTCTAGAACACGTTTCTCCTTCTTTTTTCACGAAACGCAACTTCTCAAAATATGTATTTTGAGAAGTTAGAAGGATGAGAATAAGCAAAAGTACTGATATGTTAAACTCTTTCAAGCTTCTGCGTTTGGCTGGTATAACAAGTGCGCTATGAATCTACAAACTACAAAAAACGAAACATCGAAGGGTTGACGTGATTCTGCAAAACGTGTATAATAACTTCCGTTGGCACATGAGGTGCCACAATTGAAACTTAGGGGAGTAGCTCAATTGGTAGAGTAGCGGTCTCCAAAACCGTTGGTTGCGGGTTCGAGTCCCTCCTCCCCTGCCAAAAACAAAAAACGACGACCAACCACGGTCGTCGTTTTTTCATAACAGGAGGGTTGGTAATGGAAGACAACATAAGAAGAAAAATAGAATTATCAGGTAGCTCTCTCAAACTAATCGCCATTATTACCATGTTTATCGATCATGTTGGTGCCATTCTTATCGAACCCGTTCTAAGAACGACTCCTTCATGGAAGCAAGGACCCATTCTCTGGGGTTTTAGTGTTTCAGAACTCCATAGAATCAATATGGTATTACGTCTGATTGGACGATTGGCATTTCCTATTTTTACATTTCTTTTGGTAGAAGGATTCTTGCATACCAGAAATAAGAAAAATTACCTTCTTAGGCTGAGTGCTTTTGCTTTTCTGTCGGAAATTCCTTTTGATTTAGCAAGGAGTCGAGTCTTTTTTGATTTCTCGTATCAGAATGTCTATTTTACATTAGCGATAGGCATGGCTGTTATGTGGGGCATGCAAGTCTATGCAAACTCACCAGGCAAATGGCTTTCACCTGTGGCGGGAATGGGGCTTGCAATCTTGCTTCAATCGGATTACTCTTGGTATGGAATAGGTCTCATAGTAATTCATTACTTGATTCATCAAAGTCATAAAAATATAGGCAAAGTGGTTTTGGCTTGTTGGCTTAGTGCTCAGTATACAGCGGTCTTAGCATTGATTCCAATTCATTGGTACAATGGTCAGCGAGGTCTTCCACTGCGGTATATTTTTTACTGGTTCTACCCTGTTCATTTATTGATTTTATACTTCATAGCTACATAAAATGAAAGAACAGGTTCTACACCTGTTCTTTCTTGCTAAACGAGAGTTTTCGTTCCGTTCCGTTCATGAGCCTTTGTATATTGCCTCTGTGTTGCAACACGATGGCTGTTGCCAAGACAAGTGCAAATAATACATCCGAAAGAGGTTCTCTGGACATCCATAAGGTAAAAGGCCAAAATAGCGCCATGAGTATGGATCCAAGTGATACAAATTTACTGCGCCAGACAGCGAGTACCAACAGAACGAGCGACGTAATACCTACCAATGGATACAGCAAAGTAATGACGGATGCAGATACTGCGACACCCTTTCCACCTTTGAAACGCAAGAAGATGGACCAATTATGCCCACAGACTACTGCCAATCCTGCGATATAAAATGCCAATTGCGGTGCTTGTAGATAGTAGGGTAAGTTTAAAGCCGCGATGGTTTTAGCAATATCTCCAAGTAGTGACAGCAATCCACCTTTCACACCCAACGTTCTTAATGCGTTGGTACTGCCTACATTTCCACTTCCATGCTGCCGAATATCAATTTGAGCCATTGCTTTGCCAACAAGAAATGCCGATGGAAACGAACCACATAGATAAGCAAATATGGCGATGTAAAATAATACTTGTACGTTATACATGAGGAGATTGAACCTCTTCCTTTATTTTTGTTCGTCCTGAATCACGTGTACGGCTGCTTCTTGCACCGATTCCGTCAGGTTGTTTTTCTTCTTCATAAACTGATTGGAGACTTTGTCCATAATTCCAGGCATAAGATCGATAAAACGATCTAAGCTGGTATTAGCACGATTGTGTTGAATTTGCAACAAACTGACCTGATCGCCATTGATGACCAGAAAAGCAATGGGAACAATTTTTGCACCACCACCTGCTCCAATACCCGGTAAACCTTTCGCGGTTTCGGCAGAAGTCGCTTCGTTTCCACCCGAGCCAAAACCAAAGGTTACACTGACAACAGGTAATATGGTCACAGAGTTCACGATAATGGGTTCTCCCACAACAGTCTCAGAAGTGACTAATTTTTTCAGATCTTCCATCAGGGTGGATAAATACTCTTTTTGCATACGTTTCTTCCTCTCTTCTTGGTTTAATGGATGATGAGTTCAACAGATTTTCTTGGAGTTTTGGGACGAATCATTCGATAGAAAGACCATAAAGTCCTTCGTATATCGCGGTTAAACAAAGGAACCAGTAAAATTTCTAAGAGAATCAAGCAGCTTCTCAAACGCACTTCAAAAGTCAACGCGGATTGTTCATAAACCGGTTGTACTTTCCATGCAATGAAGGGCACGGAAGGTAAAACAGCATATATACTAGCAAAAAGAAAAGCGGTGTCAGCCGGATCATCGAGTCCCAATTGCCCTTTGGCATATAGATCATCTAAGTGAAGCAAACGAAAGATGCGAACAACCGCCCTCCACCATTGGTCTTTTTGAGACAAGCCCCAGTCAACGTAACCGAGAATGGTTTGATAATCCATGGTTTGCTGACCAGAGACTACATTCGGTTGCTCCTGTATACCAGCGGGAACCGCTGGTTCATCATGGAGTTTCACTACGTTTTTAGTTTGTTTCTTCGCGATTGCCGAAGGGGTAGTTTTCTGCTGTGAAGGGGCTCTATCTCCTACCGGTTTCTCTTCACTTGTCATTTTGGAATGTAAGAAACGATCTAAAGGAATGATCCAGGCATAATGTAAACGATATCGATAATCCAAATTTTGTTCCATATAGATCGCGGTGAACTCCAAATGAATTGGCAGTGACATGAGTAGCAGGATGAAGCCTAGTATAGCGAGAATACTATAAAATATAAATTGAAGAACAAGAAAAAGTATTTGGATACCAGACATAACATCCCTCCCTTCCGGTGTCTATCTATTACAAAGGAGTCTTTATGATTGCATATCTTGCTGCTACAGCAGCGTTACTCATGGTCACAATTATTTGGGGATCCACTTTTCCTTTATCGAAAATAGTTCTTGAACAAATTCCCCCTATGTACTATTTGGGGATTCGGTATGCCATCACGACCGTGATTATGATTTTTATATTCCCTAAACAGCTCTATGTTCACCTGAAACCGACATTCCGCAGTGCATTCCCGTTGGGTATCGCAATATTCTTTGCATATTTGACCCAGACGTTAGGTGTCAATGAAACTACAGCGTCAAAAGCAGGCTTTTTTACGGCCTTTTCGGTAGTTCTTGTCCCTCTGTTGCTGTTCATGATCAGCAAAAAGCGTCCCCCTTATTCCTTGATTATTGGAGTAGTATTAGCACTAATTGGTCTGACCTTGATGTCTGGACTATTAGATGAACAGATTCATTTTAATCGGGGCGACTTTCTGGTCTTGCTATGTGCCTTTGGTTTCGCTATACAAGTCATTTTGGTGGCTCGTTTGAATCCAAATAGCAATCCTGCTAGTGTCGCTACCATACAATTTGCCACGGTATCCCTTTTTTCCTTCTTAATTGCCTTTGTGCTGGAAGAGATTCCCTCTTTTCATCAGATTCGTCCTCAAGTATGGTGGATTATACTTTTTTTAAGTCTCTTTGGAACAGCATTTGCTTATACCATACAGATCATTGCTCAAAAGGAAATGTCGGCAGGACAGGCAGCGATGATCTTAACGTTTGAACCAGTATTCACAGCCATATTTAGCTACTACATACTAAAAGAAGTTCAAACCACAGGAACTCTGATCGGCGGTGTGTTCATCATTGT
>CALCNS010000304.1 GCA_937897315.1 uncultured Bacillota bacterium | reverse complement strand
AGGATTGGCTAATCCAAGCAGCAATACAATGGGCAGGAAAAGACAAAGTGGAAATCGCTTCTCCACAACCAAAGGAAAACCAGAATCAGAAAGGATGAACCTAAATGCGTGGAGGAAAGAGTAAAGGATTCCCAGGTATGGGCGGTGGAAATATGCAGCAATTGTTAAAACAAGCACAGAAAATGCAAACTCAAATGCAAGAAGATATGGCGAAATTGCAAGAAGAGATGAAGACGAGAACGGTGAATGCAACCGTTGGGGGCGGAGCAATTGAAGTAGTGTTTACTGGCGAAAAAAAACTACAGTCCATTGTCGTTAAACCAGAAGTTGTTGATCCAGATGATGTGGAAATGCTACAAGATTTATTGTTGGCTGCAATTAATGAAGGATTAAGGAAAGCTACCGAAATGTATGACAGCGAAATGGAGAAGATTAGCGGGAATTTAAAAATGCCCGGTGGTTTGTTCTAGGATAAGAAGGGATAGGGGATTAATTTGTATACCTTTGGTGATTCGATGACCCGCTTAGTATCTCAATTGAGCCGCTTACCAGGTATCGGGCCTAAAACAGCTCAACGCTTAGCAATGCATATTATTCAAATGGATGAAAGCAAAGTGAAGGATTTGGCAGGGGCTTTATTAGAAGCCAAAGAAAAAATGAAATATTGCTCAATATGTTGGAATTTATCCGATACAGATCCATGCAGTATCTGCCAAGACGATAAGCGTGATCGAAGTGTCATATGTGTGGTTTCCGACCCTCGCGATGTCATGGCTATGGAAAAGACCAGAGAGTATAGAGGGTTGTATCACGTTTTACATGGTGCGATTCAACCCAACGAAAATATTGGCCCAGAGAAACTCAAAATCAGAGAAATGCAAATGCGCTTGCTGGATGGGTCGGTCAAAGAGTTAATTTTGGCAACCAACCCAAATATAGAAGGCGAAACGACGGCTTTATATTTGTCCCGATTGGTGAAACCGGCTGGCTTAAAAGTAACTAGAATTGCTCGTGGTTTACCAGTCGGTGGCGATTTGGAATATGCAGATGAGATTACATTGCTGAAAGCTTTAGAAGGGCGTCGCGAAATCTAGCTCTGAAGGAAAGGATGATTCTCATGGATGACTTGTTCATTTTGCAACCCATGGTAAAAGATCAAATCCCTGCCATCGCCGAGATCGTTGCTGAGAATCGAGTTTTTCAAAGGTATCAATACAACCCACAAAAGATTATCCATATGTTAGAAACTGCTTATGACGCCAAAGATATTTTGCTAACTGCACTGGAAAATGGTAAGGTTCGCGGGTTCGTTTGGATGCAAGAACAAGCTGTTTTTGGCATGAGCGCTTATGTGAAGCTCATAGCAGTAGATTATCAGCATCATCAAAGAGGTATTGGACAATTGCTGATGACGGCAGTGGAATCGATCGCCCAAAAGAATGGTCCTAATTTATTCGTTTTGACATCCATGGATAATTTGATTGGACAAAAATTCTATTTACGATTGGGTTATGAGAGCATTGGGGTTATTCGAAACTATGTGTTACCCGGTGTGGATGAATTAATGATGAGAAAAACATGGGGTAGCCTTAGAAAAGAGTAAAAAAAGGTATTGACCTTTCCTGACCTTTGATATATAATGTGAATACATTCCAAATTCCAATCAAAGTACAGGAGGAACCTATATGAGTATTCAGAATAACTTAGTACCTATCGTCATCGAACAATCGAGTCGGGGAGAACGGTCCTACGATATTTTCTCTCGCATGTTACGTGACCGCATCATTTTTTTAAATGGTGAGATTAATATGTATTCGGTCAATCTAATTATTGCTCAGCTTCTTTTCTTGGAAGCAGAGGATCCCGAAAAAGAAATCAACATTTACATCAACTCACCTGGCGGAGAAGTATATTCCGGCATGGCTTTGTATGATACAATTCAATATTTAAAAGCCCCGGTGAATACCATTTGTGTGGGGTTAGCCGCTTCTATGGCAGCTGTGATTTTGGCAGCAGGTAAAAAGCGCATGGCTTTGCCTCATTCTCGAATCATGATTCATCAGCCATTGGGTGGTGCTCAAGGTCAGGCAGCGGACATTAAAATCCAGGCCGAAGAGATTTTAAGAATCAGACAAATGCTAAATGAAATTCTGGCTAAACATACCGGTCAGGATTTGGGAACCATAGAGACAAGAACCGATCGAGACAATTATTTTTCAGCGAAAGAAGCGAAGGAATTTGGTTTAATCGATCAAGTGTTTGAGAGTCGATCCTAACAGAAAGAGTTGCTCCAATGGAGCAGCTCTTTTCTTAAGAAGGAGAATTACTTTATAGCACGAAATTACTAAACACTATTTTTTAGCGAGAAGAAAGGAGTGCTACCATGCACAAACGTTTGCAAGTTTTAAGAATCGGTCCAACTTTTATGGAATATACGAAGTACAAGCATCAATTGGAACAAAGCGATCAGACCAAAATGTTACCTCAACCGGAGTTAACCGATCCTACTCCAACGGATAAACCGTTGTTTGATCTTCCAAGGCCCGAGACGATTCAGGTGAACCGGATAGACTTATCTGATGCGATCAATCAACGAGTTAGTGTTCGCAAATACTCGGAGCAACCTTTAACCCTCATGGAGTTATCGTATCTTTTATGGTCAACTCAAGGTATTAAGCAAGTAACCACTCGTCCTGCGACTTTAAGAACCGTCCCATCAGCTGGGTCAAGGCATTCTTTCGAAACCTACTTGTTGATTCAGCGAGTAGAAGGGCTTCAACCGGGATTGTATCAATATTGTGCTCTGGATCATAAACTTGCCTTGCTGTCTACTTCAGATCAATTATCTGAAGACCTGACTCGCGTCTGCCACCGTCAAGGAATGGTTAGGAATTCTGCCGTCACTTTCTTCTGGGCTGCTGAGATTTATCGCAATGTTTGGCGTTATGCGGAAAGAGCGTATCGATACATACATTTAGATGCGGGCCATGTATGCCAAAACTTATACTTGGCTTGCGAGGCAATTGCCTCTGGCTGCTGTGGTATTGCTGCTTTTGATGACGATGAGTTGAGTGCTATTTTAGGAATCGATGGAGTGAACCGTATCCCGGTATATGTTGCCACGGTTGGCAAAAAAGATTAAGAACGAATCAAGACAGCGGGTCCATGCTTTGCGACTCGCTGTTTTTGATTTACCTCTTGATTTTTTAGGCATTTATCTGTATTCTGAAAAGAAGAGGGGGTGGGATGATGCGACTAGTATCTGCTTCTGAGATAACTCGCAAGGTAGCAGAGTTATGTATGCACGCTAACTATAATCTGAATGATGATATTGTTTCAGCTTTACAACAAGCAAGGACTCAAGAAGAGGATCACCGAGCTCAAGAGGTCCTCGGGTTATTATTGCAAAATGCCGATGTTGCTCGTCTTGAGCACATGGCTATCTGTCAAGATACAGGGATGGCAGTGGTTTTTATGGAACTGGGGCAAGAAGTCCATGTAGTGGATGGCGATCTGGAAGCAGCTGTTAACGAAGGCGTTCGCCAAGGATATCAGCAAGGGTACTTGAGGAAATCTACCGCGCATCCTATCACTAGAGTGAATATAGGAGACAATACCCCGGCAATTCTGCACCTTAGAATGGTTTCGGGTGATCAAATCAAGATTACCGTTGCTCCCAAAGGCTTTGGCTCAGAGAATATGGGAGGTTTGTTTTTTCTGAAACCCGGAGATGGCGTGAAAGGGATTTACGATGTCGTCTTAGAGACCGTTCGAAAAGCAGGCGGCAACCCTTGTCCCCCCATGATTATCGGTGTAGGTATCGGAGGTACAATGGAACATTGTACCTATTTGGCTAAAAAAGCATTGCTCCGTCATATAGGTAGTTACCATTCCGATCTAAGCATTGCGTCCATGGAGAAAGAGCTTCTGGATCTTGTGAACCAAACAAATATTGGTCCACAAGGGTTTGGCGGAAAGACTACAGCTCTATTTGTTGCCATAGAAATCAGCCCAACACACATTGCCGGACTTCCTGTTGCAGTGAATATAGGGTGCCACGCCACAAGACATAAGACTGATTATTTGTAGGAGGAATCAAAGTGGAAATAGATTTACCATTGGTAGATAAACAGATTGAGTTATTGAAGGCTGGGGATTTAGTCCACTTGAATGGCTGGATTTATACGGCTCGTGATGCGGCACACAAAAGAATGATGGAAGATAAATTGCAAGGAAACATCTTACCTTTTGATGTAGAGCGTCAAACAATCTATTATGCTGGTCCGGCACCTACACCTCCAGGAAAGGTTATCGGTTCCATTGGACCAACAACCTCTTCGAGGATGGACCCGTTTACCACTTTTATGCTTAATCAAGGGGTAAAAGGATTCATAGGGAAAGGGCCAAGAAGTACTGAGATTCGTAGAGCTTTGCAACAGCATGGGGCGGTGTACTTTGCAGCCATAGGCGGAGCTGCTGCATTACAAGCAAGAAGCATTATTAAAATGGAAACCATTGCCTATGAGGACTTGGGAGCGGAAGCTATTCGAAGACTTTATGTATCAGGAATGGCTGTCTATGTGGCCAACGATTGTTATGGTGGAAGTATTTTTCCGGAGGAATATGATTATAAGGAATGACAGAGATGGAATATTTGAATCATTGGGGGTATGAACTCCAAGTATTATTGCAGATACTACCTCAGAATTTGCAGGCACACCTACTGACAGAGACATTAGATGACCTTATTGAAGTCGTAATGGACTTAGGGCGCATTCCCGAAGCTAGGTTTCCGGAAAGATATCGATATTTGGGAGATGATCCGATTACAAACGAAGACTTACTATCGGTAATTGAACATTTGGGTCCCTTTGGAGACGATAATAGGGCTGGCATTGAGCGAACCTTGCATCGTATCTCAGCAATCCGAAATCGTTCCGGAAAAATAATTGGGTTAACACTAAGAGTTGGTAGAGCTTTGTTTGGTACCATCGACTCCATTCGTGATGTAGTTGCCAAGAATCAAAGTATTTTGCTCCTAGGGAAGCCGGGAGTAGGTAAAACAACCATGCTACGGGAAATGGCAAGGGTCTTGGCGGACGAAATGGAAAAAAGGGTGGTTGTTGTGGATACTTCAAACGAAATAGCCGGAGATGGAGATATTCCTCATCCGGGAATTGGTCATGCCCGTAGAATGCAAGTTCCTCAGGTGATGAGACAACATGCGGTGATGATTGAAGCGGTGGAGAATCACATGCCTGAAGTTGTGGTGATTGACGAGATTGGTACAGAACAAGAGGCAGCTGCAGCTCGCACTATAGCGGAGCGTGGTGTAATGCTTGTTGCCACAGCACATGGTATTACCTTACAGAATCTCATTCAAAATCCAACCATATCAGATTTGGTGGGTGGTATACAAACCGTAACCTTGAGTGATGAAGAAGCCCGGAGAAGAGGAACCCAAAAATCTGTTTTGGAACGAAAAGAGTCTCCTACTTTTGAGGTTCTCATTGAAATTGCCGGTCGCGAGAAGCTTCTCATTCATCATGATGTTGCTGCCACGGTAGATTTACTCTTGAGGGGACATGAAGTAGTACCTGAAGTTCGAATCAAAGGAGAACAAGGTGAGTGGAAAGTAGAGCAAGAGAGTGAAGTAGCCAAGAACCGTCAAGATTTGGAGGTTCTAGATCATGGTACAGCCATTGAGAAAGCAGCTCGTTTCGTCAATGTCTTAAAAGTTTATCCGTATGCCGTGAATCGAAATCTAATGGAGAAAGCCATAAAGAATCATCGCTTGCCGATTCAAGTAAGCAGAGAATTAAATGGTAGTGATGTGTTTGTTACACTAAAATCTCAGATCAGAAAATTACCGGAGAAATTACTGGAAGCACATCAGAATGGAATCCCTGTTTTAACAGTTCGAGCCAATACTTTCCCACAAATAGAGACGATGCTAAAAGATATGGTCCGAAGAAGTCCGGATGTAGCAGGAAAGAATCAAGGGGAAGGCTGGTTAGATCCCTTAGAAGAAGCAGAGTTAGCCATAGAAAAAGTGATGGAAACTCAAAAACCGGTGGAATTACAACCTCAAGAATCCTACTATCGAAGATTACAGCACGAACTAGCTGAGCAGTATCGTTTGCGTTCGAGGTCGGTTGGTGACGAGCCCAAGAGAAGGGTTGTCATATTCGTTTAGTCTTGACGGGTTTTGCTAAAGCATGTATAATCTAAGTACAAACTCCAGCGAGAGTGGAACGAATGGAGGTATTTATATGAAGATGATTATTGCTGTCATTCAGGATCAAGATTCTCATGAGGCTGCCGGTGCTTTGGTGGCAGCAGGATTCCGTTCCACCAGATTGTCCAGTACAGGTGGGTTCCTTCGATCAGGAAACACAACTCTATTGATCGGTGTGGAAGACAAGAAGGTAGAAGAAGTTTGCCAGATTATTCGTGATGTTTGTCAATCCCGTACTCAAG
>CALCNS010000303.1 GCA_937897315.1 uncultured Bacillota bacterium | reverse complement strand
TATCGTAGATTCTTCACCTTTGCCATAGATTCTTGGGTGTGCCACCAAGAAGTTAGAGTCATTATCATATAAAACAACTTGCATCGCCGTGGCTTTTATGACTATTTTCTTGCTTTCATAACTTCCGGTTGTGGAATACGAGTTCGTTTCGAATTTAACGTAACCAAACTTATTTGTTTTAGCTAGAGTGTATTTACATGCTTCAAATTCGTATTTCGGTAGATGATTCATTGCCCTAAGATCTTCCTGAAATAAATCGGAAACCTCTTTTTGAAGCTTGTAATGCGTCCGCTCCTTCATGTCGTTGGAACACATTTGAAGTAATGACTGATTGTATTCTTTTAGATCGGTTATGCGTGGGACCGGAACAAAATAGTTTCTTCTGCTTGTGCCTACATAGTTCTCAACGGAACCTTTCTCATTGCCTTTTGCTGGATTACAGAAGTTGCTTTGAAAATGGTAATGCTCCATTAGCCGTCTAAACCCGTCGGTGACCTCGCGTTCGCCATATGCGAGAATCTTCTTCACGGCAGTAGACATATTGTCAAATCGAATGACGGTTGGTGATTTACCAACATGATTAAAGATATTAACCAAGCCCTCCATGAGGCATTCTAGGTTTTCTCCTTTGAATAATTGGACAAACTTACCGTCAGAATGTGGAAAGGTTACTGACAAATGGTGTCCTTCGTAACGAATCCCCTTTTCGAAGAACACAGTGTCACCAAAATCTACTTGTGCTTCTCCAGCGGGATGAGTTAATGGTAAGTATACCGGTTGCTTTGCCGTTATTTCACTCTTTAGTGCATCCACTAAATTCCGTACAGATCGCTCTGAAATGTCTAATTCTTTACCTTGGTTTTGTGCGTGCTCTCTCAATCGGGTGAATACTCTATGAGCGGTGTGCCTTTGTTTACGTGGTGCCAACTCGTCTTCTTTTAACCATTTCAATACAATTTCTCTGTATTTTGTTGCTTTCCCCTTACGGTTGCGTTTTATTGGTGGAGAGGGACTAAAGTTTTCCATTTCAACATACTTCTTTACGGTAGCAAAATCATGCTTGGTTTCGCGAGCGATTTGTCGGAAGCTTTAGATCGGAAGAGCACACGTCTGAACTCCAGTCACGTTTCGGAATCTC
>CALCNS010000302.1 GCA_937897315.1 uncultured Bacillota bacterium | reverse complement strand
CTGAGACGGGAAAGCAAATGTCTGCCGGTGATTTAGAAGTCGAATTAGTCCCTCAAGGCACTTTGGCAGAGAGAATTCGCTGCGGTGGACATGGGTTAGGGGGAGTGCTCACTCCGACTGGATTAGGGACACATGTGGCGGAAGGGAAAAAAATACTGGAAATTGATGGTAAAGAATACCTTCTAGAAACACCTATAAGAGCAGATTTAGCCCTCATACATGCGACCAAGGCAGACTCTTTTGGAAACTTATATTATGCAGGTACTACTCGTAATTTTAACCCCCTGATGGCTATGGCGGCAGACTTGGTCTTGGCAACGAGTGAAGAACTTGTCGAAATCGGTGAATTAGAACCAGAGTGTATTATGACATCTGGTATATTTATTGATTTTCTAGTGAAAGGAGATGCAGAATGGATCCTAAAGAAGTAATCGCTCGTCGAGCAGCGGAAGAGTTAGCAGATGGGGATGTAGTCAATTTAGGAATTGGTGTGCCGACTATGGTAGCGAACTATGTAAGGGAAGGCATTCGCATCATACTACAATCGGAGAACGGGATTATGGGGATGGATAAAATGGCTACACTGGATTCTTCAAATCCCCACGTCGTCAATGCCGGGGGTGCAAAAGTGACCGTGAAGCCATACGCCAGTTACTTCGATAGTGCCACTTCGTTCGGAATCATTCGCGGAGGACATATCGATCAAACCATGTTAGGAGCATTGGAAGTGGATGAAGAAGGTTCCTTAGCCAGCCATATTGTTCCACAGAAAATGGTACCCGGCATGGGCGGAGCTATGGACTTGGTAGTAGGGGCAAAGAGAGTGATCGTGGTCATGACTCATACCGCCAAAGGGGATGCAGCGAAAATTCTAAAGAGGTGCCGCCTTCCACTCACCGCTTACCAGAAAGTACATCGTATCATCACAGAATTAGCCGTTTTGGATGTTACCATAGGAGGGTTGCTGCTAAGAGAGAAGCGTAGAGGCGTCTCATTGGAAGAGATTCGAGCAAAGACCGAAGCTCCTTTTACGGTAGCTGTACATCTAAAAGAGTTTGGACCCGAAATTGAAGGATAATCTTCGCTTGAATCGAAATAAGCAGAACAACCAAATAGGTTATTCTGCTTATTTTATTGAAGGAGTGGCGTTTTTGATGATACATCAGCAAACCAAGAAACTTGGCTTCGGAGCGATGAGATTACCTGTGCTGGAGGATGGTCAAACGATTGATCAAATTCAAGTCAATCAAATGGTGGACCATTGTATGAAAGAGGGATTTACATATTTTGATACAGCATATCCCTACCATGGTGGGAAATCAGAAGGTGCTTTGCGTATCGGATTAGTAGATCGGTATCCGAGAGACTCTTTTCTGCTAGCAGATAAGATGCCAATGTATTTAGTGAAAAAGGAAGAGGATTATCCCCGCTTTTTTGCAGAGCAGTTAGAACGTTGCGGTGTGACTTACTTCGACTTCTACTTGTTGCACAATTTAGGTGTAGAAAATTATCGCAAAGCACAAAAGACGAGGGGCTTTGAATATATTGCTCAACTGAAGAAATCTGGCAAAGCTCGGTATGTTGGCTTCTCCTTTCATGATACGGCAGAGGTGCTCGAGCAAATCCTCGAACAACATCCGGAAGTGGATTTCGTGCAACTCCAAATCAATTATGCAGATTGGGAGCGTCCGAGTGTACAATCGAGAGCGTGTTATGAAGTAGCCCGCAAACATAAGAAGCCCATCATTGTAATGGAACCCATTAAGGGTGGGGGCTTGGCTTCTCCGGGAGAAGCGATTACTACCCTATTTCAAACCTATCGTCCGGACGCTTCGGTTGCTTCTTGGGCGGTACGTTTTGCAGCATCCTTGGAGGGTGTGTATGTTGTATTAAGTGGCATGTCAAAATTAGAACATGCCTTCGATAATTGCTCCTATATGAAGGATTTCCAACCTCTGAATGATGAAGAGCAAAACCTGGTGGATCAAGCAAAACAAATCATTCAACAATCCACAGCGATTCCCTGCACAGCTTGTCAGTATTGTGTAGAGCACTGCCCTATGCGTATCAACATACCTTCCTTGTTCAGTATATACAATATGGTGGAGCAGTTTGGAAGTGCAAACTTCCCGGCCATGCACTATACGAGACAAACATTGGATCGAGGTAAAGCCAGCGATTGTATTGCCTGTGGAGCGTGTGAAAAGCATTGTCCTCAGCACATACCCATCATAGAAGATATGAAGCGTGTAGCAAAGCGGTTCGAGTCATAAAAAAAAAGAAGGGCCACATTAGTGGCTCTTCTTTTTTACTTGCACTGGTAGACAACTTGCCCATTTACAACCGTCATAACAGGACGAACCTCTTTAACGTGCATGGAATCAATATTGAAAATATCTTGATCTAGCACGACAAAATCAGCCAAGAATCCGGGTTTTAACCGACCTAATTCCTGTTCACGAAAACAGACTTGTGCACTCCCTATGGTATAAGCGTCAATGGCCTGGCTGATGCGGACTCCTTCGCTTTCTACATAAGGACCGTTTCCTTGTAAATCGCGTCTCGTTACTGCACAATAAATATTATGAAAAGGATTCATATTCTCAACCGGTGAGTCACTTCCAAAACTGACCGGAATACCATCTCGAATCATACTACCGAAAGCATAAGATGTCTCTGCTAAAGATTGTCCAACACGCTCGTACACAATGTGGGAATCATAATGCAAGAAAATGGGTTGAACTTGAGCATAGACACCTAAATCAGCAAATCTCTTCAACAAAGGTCTATCCGTGATTTGACAATGAATCATAGCATGCCTTAAAGGATTATGGCCTGAAGGTATCAGTCGAGCATAGCTATCCAATACCATTTCCATAGCTGCATCACCAATGACATGTACGGTGGATTGAAAATCAAGCCGGTTCGCTGTCTCGGTAATCGCGTCTAATTGCTCTTGGGTAAGGCATTGTATCCCCTTCGTCTGCGGATCATCGTGATAGGGTTGTTTTAGTAAGGCTGTTCTTGCCCCAAGGGAACCGTCGACGAATAGTTTGATTGGACCTATTCGAAAGAAATCGTTACCAGTACCGGTTCTATACCCTTGAGCCGCATAAAATTCAATATCCTGTGGTTGGGATGCATGGCATTGTTGGTATACTCTTAGATGGGGATATTGTGATAGGAGAGTTTGATACGCTTCCATCATCATCGGATGATTTTCCACATTCATATCCATGGTTTGTACTGCGGTAATACCCATGGAAGAGGCATATTCCATAGCTAATTGCAAACTGCGTTGAATGGTTTCGACCGATGTGGATGGGTGTAAACGCTGTATCAATCCATTGGCGTTCTCTCTGAACACACCGGTGGGAACTCCTTGAGAATCCACATCAAATTGCCCACCTTCAGGTTGCTCTGTTTCTGATGTGACACCGGCAGCTTCTATGGCGGCTGTGTTCGCTGCCAATACATGCCCACAAGCTCGGCTCAAAATGATGAGGTGTGTTGTAGAGATTTGATCCAAATCATGGCGATTCAGTAATCGATTTTCATCACTGAAATAATCTTGGTTCCAACCCATGCCACTGACGATATGGTTGGCAGGGATACGATGTTCTTCGATAAAAGCTCGAGTACGATGAATGATTTCTCGTATGGAAGTTGCCCCATAAAGAGGAACACTTTGCATGGTGTTTCCAACCATGTGTAAGTGCATGTGGGAGTCATGAAAGCCAGGAATGACGGTACGTCCATGCAAGTCTACTCGTTCATCGAGATGCTCCATAGCATGGGGAAGGGAAGAATCTAAAATTCTCCCATTCTCTACTACCAATGAGTCCGTGAACACGCCTTCTTCCAGATAAATATGACCATTGAAAAAAAGAGTTCTCATTCCATCATCTCCTTATTCGTGTTTATGCTGCGCTGCGGGTTGTGTTTCTTCTACGAATCCATTCGTATAGAACGAGACCGCATGCTGGAACGACTAAACCAATCATCGAAGTAATAGGGTCTTCTTGGAATGTGTTGATGGTCAAACCAATCATGATGACAATAGTTAGAATTACACTAAAAGGATAGAGCCAAACTTTGTAAGGCCGATGCAACTCCGGGTACTTGCGACGCAATAAGATGACCGCATAAAAGGTCAACGAGTTGAAAATGAATCCTCCAAAAACAACCAAAGAGGTTAATTGATTGAGGTTTCTCGATAATACCAAAGCAATCGAAACAATCGCTGACGCAATAATCGCATTTACAGGTGTCCGATACTGAGGATGAAGGGTTGCGAAGCTCGGGAAAAACAAACCATCTTTAGCCATAGCATAATAAGTTCTGGGGAAGACCATGACACAGCCATTTAGAGCACCAAATACGGAGATTGCCATAGCCGCACTAACCAAAAGTTTTCCGCTAGCCCCAAACAAGTTACCTGCTACTTCGGTACCTAAGAAAAAGTTTCCTTCTTGGAACAATCCAGCAATCACATCCAAAGGTAGGACGCGATAAACAGCGTAGTTGAATAGGGTATATAAAGCAGTCACACCTAAAATTGCTAAAATGATGGCCAAGGGGATGTTTCGTTTGGGATTCTTAATTTCCTCACTTATCGTGTTTAAATTGGTCCAGCCCTCGTATGCCCATAACGTAGCTACTACAGCAAAAGCGATCATAGATGCCAATTGACCGAAGGAAGGTTGATTGGCTGGGATCAGAGAGAGGTTCGGTTGTTGAGCGCCAAGAAATAAACCGGCAAAAAGAATGACCAAGATAGGAATCAACTTTGCGACCATGAAAATGTTCTGAATTCTTGAACCCAACCGAATACCCAATATATTGGCCAACGAAAGGCCAATGATTAGGACAATGGCAATGACTTTGCTCCAAATGGCAGGAATGGGTATCAAACTACTCAATAGGTTCGGGAATGCAATCGCCAAAGCGGCAATGGAACCAGAACTTCCTAATACAAAACCACTAATTCCGCTCATATAAGCAATTCTTTCTCCGAAAGCTTCTCGAAGATAAACATATCCTCCTCCAGCTTTGGGCATCATCGCTCCCAGTTCAGCATAACAAATGCCACTTAAAAGAGTTACTAGTCCACCAATCAGCCAGACTAAAAGAGCAAGACCTTGGCTCATGCCTGTGCGCATTAAGACATAGGATCCTAAGTAGAAGATCCCTGAGCCAACCATGATCCCTCCAAGGACGCTAATACCTCCGAATAAGCCCACCTCCCGTCGAAATTCTGTTGCTTCTGATTGTAGATTTTCTGGATTTGTCGAATGTGTGTTCATCGTAAAAAAAACTCCTTTCTTGCTGTTGCCATTTGGCCTAGAAAAAATAAAAAGCTGCACCCATCGATGCAACTCTCATTTTCCTTCTGCAGCAGGAAAGAAGTGTACAACGATAGCTCCTCCGAAAATGAATTCCGGGAGTCCAAACGATTTTCACGCTTGGCCCAACTCTTTCTGTTGCCACAAAAAGGTTTCGGCGGCTACCCCTTTTACCGATTGCATCGAATGCCTTCTTCATCGGTTACTCTTCTCACCGCGCCTCTATCAACTTTTTATTGTTTGTGAGTATACCACGTAAAGACTTTGCTGTCTATGCTTTATCGAAGGAAGTAGCAGACATAAAGTGTTATAAAATGTCGTTTCCTAATTTTTGCATACATTTGCTCCTTGTAACAAAGGAGAAAGCCCGTTTGAAAAGCAATAAATTCGATGGAAATTGCAGGAGTTTTCAAGGAAGTATAGAACTTATTTCGTGTGTTATAATATAGTGATTGGTTTCGGAGGTTGTGGCATGTTTATTCGTTTGGGTTTCCAGAATGCATGGAGAAACTTAAGCCGTAGCATATTGGCCATTGTATCCATGGCTTTTGCAGCGGCATTTTTAACTTATGTGATTAGCTTGGGCAAAGGGTACGCGAATCAAGCAGGACAGCCTTTGCGTAGTATGTTAGGTGGAGAGATTGTTGTATACTCTGAAAAAATGACAGCCGAAACCCCAACAAAATCCTCTTCATGGAGCTATCATCAAGGAGATTTGGATCCATTCACCGATATGGAGTACTTGTTTCCGAACATGAAAAGCACTGGGTATCTCAGGGAAGATCATCAAGCGGGATTTACGGAAGATGAGTTGAAGCAGTTGTCATCATTCGAGAAAATCAATGGAATACGTCCTCTGTATCGCTTACCAGCGGAAACCATACAAATTGTGGATCCGGAACAAAGTACTCCACCTATACCAGAACATTTATTAAGAATTCAGGAAGACGGGTCTGTATTGGGACCAGAAGTTTCATATTCATCTGGTTTGCAGGGACGGGATTGGCGTACCAATCAGGAATACTCTTTAGAGCATTTCATCACAAAAGGTCGCTGGTTCGAAGAAAAAGATGAGGAGAACTTTGTTGGCGTTGTTTCTTCCTTACAACAACTTCCTCAGTGGGTCCATGTACCGTTACCAGGAGAAAAGGTGACTCTGGAAATCCCTAGTTTCAGGTGGATTCAAGGGGAGTGGCAAGCAGATTATTCAGCGATACATCGTTTTGAAATTGAGATTATCGGGAATGTAACAATTCAAAGCCGAACCGTCGATTACATTGCCGGTATTGATGGATGGGTAACAGAACCGGTCTATGCTTATTTTAATGAAATATATATACCTCAAGGGGCTTGGAATCAAATATGGAGTATGGTAGCTGGGGGGCACGCTTATGTTCCCTCTGAGGTATTGCTTCATGTGGACGACTTGACTTTCTTACAAGACATCGTTTTTGATTTACAAAGGCAATTTCCTCAGTTCAGTGTTATCGATGTTCCCCATCAATTGGAACGAGTGCATGCCAATTTAAGTTTGGAACCGGTCATACCCATGGGAGCAAGATCTGCTTTGCTGGATCTCATGGAACAACTCAATCAAGGAGTCATTGCTTCGGATCTTCGATTACCCATCGCACTTTTGGTTTTAGTGAATGCTGCTTTGTTAGTGGCTGCCAACATCTTAATATTGGTTGCAGAACGAAAAAAGGAAATTGCGGTCCTAAAAGCGATTGGTGCTAGAGAAAGTGAAATTATCAAAATGGTTCTAGCAGAAGCGATGTTGGTTTCGGGAGTGGGAGCTCTGTTAGGTTTTTCTCTTATCAGGGTGCAAGCTTTTTTAAATCAATGGACCAACGCGGTAGGCTTATTGTCCTTAATTTGGATGCTATTCCTTGATCTAGTCATTATTTTAGGGATGACTTTATTTGCTGCCATTCTTTTTGGATGGATTCCAGCAAAAAAATACGCCTCTTTATCGGTAATGGAGGTGCTGCGGAATGAATAGATCATGGAACAAATTCTTTCACTCCGTAGGGAAATTGCTTTTGCGTAATATGATTCGTTGGAAATGGCGATTAGGATTGGTTGCTTTCCTCGTAGCAGGGTCGATTACGATTAGTGTTTTATACG
>CALCNS010000301.1 GCA_937897315.1 uncultured Bacillota bacterium | reverse complement strand
AAGCCAAAGCAGACGAAGAAAAAGTCTACGAGCATTTGCCGATTTACAAATCGGCTGAAAAGTTTGCTCATCTACCCAAAGTGGTTTATGTTTACATGCTGCAAACACAAGGTCTTCTCCATGATACCTATGTTTACGGTGTGGATGCCAAACGTATCCTGCCAACATTGATTTCTCCTACCGAAGTCTTTGATGGCGCAATCGTTAGCGGTAACTGCGTATCCGCTTGCGACAAGAACCCGACCATCGTTCATTGCAACAGTCCGGTTATCACCGACTTGCTGGAACGTCATGGTGTAGATTACAATTTCATCGGTGTTGTCATTACCAATGAAAATGTAACCCTTGCTGACAAAGAACGCTCTTCCAACTTTGCTACCAAATTGGTAGAAATGCTTGGCGCTGATGCTGTTATCATCTCTGAAGAAGGTTTTGGTAATCCAGATGCCGACCTCATGATGAACTGCGTAAAGAACGAGAAAAAAGGCGTGAAAACCGTTTTAGTTACCGACGAATATGCGGGTCGCGACGGTGCTTCTCAATCATTGGCCGATGCCAATCCGTTAGCCAATGCTTGCGTCACTGCCGGTAATGCAAACGAAGTCATTCTCTTACCTCCTATGAAGAAAGTAATTGGTCATCCGGAAGTTGCCAATGTGATTGCTGGTGGTTGGAATGGTTCATTGAGAGCTGACGGTTCTATTGAAACCGAAATTCAAGTCATCACCGGTGCAACCAATGAATTGGGTTACTTCACTTTGACTGCCAAACAAATTTAGTTCTTTAATTTTAATAGAAAACAAACGTTGAAAGGAGTTGTCACACATGTTGAACGGAAAGAAAGTAGCGATCCTTGGCGACCGCGACGGAATTCCCGGTGGCGCGATTGAAGCCGTCGTTGCAACAGCGGGTGCTGAGGTTGTATTCTCTACAACCGAATGCTTCGTCTGAACCGCGGCAGGTGCCATGGACTTAGAAAATCAAGCTCGGATTAAAAAATTTGCAGAAGAATTAGGTGCTGAGAATTTAGTTGTAATTCTTGGTGGTGCTGAAGCTGAAGCCGCTGGCTTAGCTGCAGAGACTGTTTCTGCTGGTGATCCGACTTTTGCTGGTCCTCTGGCCGGAGTCTCGTTGGGACTCGCTGTATATCATGTTGTTGAAGACGAAATCAAATCTGAATGCGATGCCGCTGTTTACGAAGAACAAATTGGCATGATGGAAATGGTTCTGGATGTGGATGCCATTAAGGCAGAAGTTAGTTCCATTCGCAAACAATACTCAAAATTCTAATTAAGGCAAACCACTTCCAACTTAGGAGGGAACACTATGAAAAAGATTCGTGTGGTCCACTATATCAACCAATTTTACGGCCAAATCGGCGGTGAAGACAAAGCTGATATAGCACCCATTTTAAAAGAAGGCTTTGTTGGTCCGGGTATGCAGATCAACAACTTGTTGCAAGAACGCGGCGAAATCGTTGCGACCGTCATTTGCGGTGACAACTATTTCAATGAAAATTTAGACGAAGCGACTGATACCATTTTAGGTATGATTGGTCAATTCAACCCCGACATCGTCATTGCCGGACCGTCATTCAATGCCGGTCGTTACGGTATGGCTTGCGGCGCTGTATGCAAGGCAGTCAGCGAAACATTCAACATCCCAACCCTAACCGGTATGTATATTGAAAGTCCGGGCGTAGATGGATATCGTAAATATACCTACATTGTAGAAACCGCTAACTCTGCTGTGGGTATGAGAACCGCTCTTCCTGCTATGGTGAAATTGGCTCTTAAATTAGTGGATGGCGTCGAATTAGGCGATCCAAAAGAAGAAGGCTACATCGCTCGCGGTGTTCGCCGTAACTACTTCCATGCAGTTCGTGGATCCAAACGTGCTGTGGATATGTTGATTGCCAAAATCAACGACCAACCGTTTACTACTGAATATCCGATGCCCACCTTTGATCGCGTTGCACCAAACCCGCATATCGTTGATATGTCGAAGGCAACCATTGCTCTCGTCACCTCCGGTGGCATTGTGCCTAAAGGCAACCCCGATCACATTGAATCCTCTTCTGCTTCCAAATTTGGCAAGTATGACATTGAAGGATTTACCAACCTCACCGAAAAAACACATGAAACCGCTCATGGCGGTTATGACCCGGTTTACGCTAACTTGGATGCCGACCGTGTTTTGCCAGTTGACGTTCTCCGTGAATTAGAAGCAGAAGGCGTCATCGGTAAACTACATCGCTATTTCTACACCACTGTTGGAAACGGAACCTCCGTTGCCAATGCTAAGAAATTTGCTGCTGCGATTGGCAAAGAATTGGTTGAAGCCAAGGTTGATGCCGTTATCCTAACCAGTACCTGAGGCACCTGCACACGTTGCGGCGCAACGATGGTAAAAGAAATCGAACGTTGTGGTATTCCTGTGGTTCACATGTGTACCGTTGTTCCCATCTCCTTAACAGTGGGTGCAAACCGTATCATCCCCACAGTCGCCATTCCTCATCCTCTGGGCAACCCGAATTTAACTCCGGAAGATGAAAAGCACATTCGTCGTAACTTAGTGGAAAGAGCTCTCAAAGCTTTACAAACTGAAGTTCACGTTCAAACCGTTTTCGAGAAATAATGTCATGTGGCCCCAAGCCTGAGCCGGAGCCTTGAGGCTCTCATGTCGCAACTTCGACACCAGGTTTGGGGCTCTTATTATCATAAACACTTTGGAGGTGTTTCCTATGGCATTCCCTGTTATCAAAGGAACGGCATACGCACTCATTTATACACCGTCTCTGTTGGTTCATATGGGAACCACACAGACCGTTGAACGCATGTCGAATCCGAACTCTGAGTATTTGAAACAAGTACCTAATCACCTTCGTTCTTACGAGGAGTGTGTGAACTATGCACCCAATCAAGTTTTCATCGGCAACCAAAGGCCAGATTTATTGAGAACAATGCCGATGCCTTGGTGGCAACATCCCATGACAAATGCTTCCCGTGATGGTAAATACGGTGAAATTATGCCGGAAGATGAGTTCATTGGCATGATTAAAATCGTCGATTCCTTCGATTTGGTTTTGCTGGAAGAGAGTTTCCATGCCGAAATCAGCACAAAACTGGCACTTCATCCACTCATGAATGAGGGAGACTTAAAGCGTCTTGGTAAACCGACCCCAGCTGCTGAAGTTGCAAAGCAAATCAATGAATTTCATGCAGAGCCATTAATGCTTGGTGATCGAGTAGCCGGATGCGTGAAACGTGCACATGAGAGTGATGTCTCTTTGACAGCACATATTATGACCGAAAACTTGGTAGCAAAAGCTTCTGGAACGTTGGCATTTAAGAACCTCATCGCCAAAACCGGTCTGGACGTGCGTGATGTAGATTATATTTTGGAATGCTCTGAAGAGGCATGCGGCGATATGAACCAACGTGGTGGTGGTAATTTTGCTAAGTCCATTGGAGAAATGGTCGGAGCCGTTAATGCTACTGGAGCCGATATGCGTGGTTTCTGTGCAGGTCCCGCTCATACCATGGTGGCTGCTGCAGCTTTGGTTCAAGCAGGTGTTTATAAAAACGTGGTCGTCGTGGCCGGTGGTGCCACCGCAAAATTGGGTATGAACGGTCGCGATCATGTCAAAAAAGACATGCCGCTATTGGAAGATACCTTGGGTGCATTTGCCTTCCATATTGGCGAAAACGATGGAGTGAATCCTGTGATTCGCACCGATATCGTTGGGCGTCATGTCATTGGTTCCGGCTCCGCACCGCAAGCCGTCATGCAAGCGTTGGTTCTAGATCCGTTGGTGCGTGCGGGATTAACCATTCCCGAAATTGAAATGTATGCTGCTGAATTGCAGAATCCCGATGTGACCGTGCCGGCGGGTGCTGGAGATGTTCCATTGGCAAATTACAAAATGATTGCAGCTTTAGCCGTTATGAAAAAAATGCTGGAACGGAATGATGTTGCTACCTTCGGTGACAAACACGGAATGCCAGGGTTTGCACCGACACAGGGTCATATTCCATCTGGTGTACCCTTCTTAGGTCACGCTAGAGATATGATGCTTGAAGGCAACTTGAAAAATGCGATGATCATTGGTAAGGGATCACTGTTCTTGGCTCGCCTAACCAACTTGTTCGATGGCGTTTCCTTTGTGATTGAAGCCAATAACGGCAAAGTGGACTCCAATAAAGGCATTGACAAAGCAGAAGTCCGTGGCATGATTGCCGAAGCAATGCGCGAATTTGCGAACAGCTTATCCAAATAACCTTAACTCTAGTATTGGAGGTGGAATCATTGGCTGAACTAAATATGAAAGCCATGATCGGTGAGGTTTTTCTGGAATTAGCCGATGCCTTAGAAACCGGTCAATTTGGGCAAAAAACAAAAGTGGCCGTCACAGTCTACGGTAGCGAACATGGTACAGACGAAATTATTCGTGGTGCAATGTTGGCACAAAAACAGAATCCGGATTTGCAAATTTGCTTGATTGGTCCCGAGAATCAAAGCGGGCTGACCACATTCGTTTGCGAAGAAGCCGATCAATACAAAAAAATGGAAGAATTACTCGACACAGGTGTGATCTCAGCTTGTGTCACCATGCATTATAGCTTCCCTATTGGTGTCTCAACAGTAGGTCGAGTCGTTACCCCGGGCCGCGGAAAAGAAATGATTTTGGCAACCACAACCGGAACATCTGCAACCGAACGTGTAGAAGCCATGGTAAGAAATGCGATTTACGGCATTATTACGGCAAAAGCAATCGGTATTCAAGAACCGACGGTTGGTATTTTGAACGTCGATGGATCACGTCAGGTGGAACGGGCTCTAAACAAACTAAAAGAACAAGGCTACTCCTTCCGTTGGACTAGTTCTGCTCGTGCCGATGGCGGAGTGGTGATGCGCGGGAACGACTTGCTGATGGGATCTCCTGACATCATGGTTACCGACACATTGACCGGTAATCTGCTCATGAAGATGTTCTCTTCCTTTACAACCGGGGGAGACTATGAAGCCAATGGATATGGTTATGGTCCTGGAATTGGTGAGAACTATGGGCGAACCGTCTTGATTTTGTCTCGAGCTTCCGGAGCACCGGTCGTCGCCAATGCCTTGGTGTATGCCGGACAGCTTGCTAAAGGTAATTTATGGCAAGTCGCTGCTCAGGAATTTGCTGCAGTCAAGAAGGCGGGTCTGGAGAGCTTATTCGAAGAAGCAAAGAAAGCTGCCGCTGCAGCTCAACCGGAAGAAGTTCAAGCGCCACCTAAAAAAGTGGTCACCGAGGAGATTACCGGTATAGACATTTTACAACTGGAAGACGCAACCAAAGTGCTATGGAAAATCGGTATTTATGCTGAGACGGGTATGGGTTGTGTGGGTCCTGTTGTATTGGTGGATCCGGCAGATCACGAAAAGGCGATTGAAGCCCTACGTAAAGCAAATTACTTCTAACCTTTTTTAGAACCTCTTCCGTTCTGGAAGAGGTTCTTTTTTAGGCAGGTATTTCGGTGAACGATAGCGAAATGAACCTAGTAAAATATATCAAAAAGGATGAACAGCATGGGATTAAAGAGTAAGCAAGAGATTTTGGCAGGTATTCCTCAAGTGGAGGTACTTCTGAAAACCAAACCCATACAAGAACTGATCGAGGAGCACTCGCACCAGGTCGTAGTGGATGCTGTTCGAACGGTCCTAGCTAAAACCCGTCGGCAAATATTATCACAGGCGACCGATTGGTTTCCCGAAGAGACGATTAACAGGGACGAATTGATTCAAAATATTATACGTCAAACGAAGGCGAGTATGAAGCCTCATTTGCACGGGGTCATCAATGGCACCGGCACGATTTTACATACCAATTTAGGTCGGGCCTTGCTTTCTGTTTCGGCGAGCAAAAGGGTCATGGAAGTGGCAAGACGATACTCGAATTTGGAAATCGACGAAGAATCCGGCGAACGCGGTTCGAGATACGATCATGTCAGTGGCTTACTGTGTCAATTGACCGGTGCAGAAGATGCCATGGTCGTGAACAATAACGCTGCTGCCGTCTTGTTGGTATTGGCAGCGTTAGGAGCAGGGAAAGAAGTCGTGGTTTCTCGTGGGCAATTGGTTGAGATCGGAGGGTCTTTCCGAATTCCCGAAGTCATGGAGCAAAGTGGATGTAAATTGGTTGAAGTCGGTTCCACCAATAAAACGCATCTGTCAGATTATGAAAAGGCAATCAATGAGCACACAGCCATGTTGCTCAAAGCCCATACGTCCAATTACAGAATCATAGGATTTACAGCCGAGGTAGAAAATCATGATTTGGCTGCTTTAGCACATCAATATGGCTTACCTATGGTGGAAGACCTAGGGAGTGGTATACTCATCGATTTAACATCATATGGGCTACCGGAACCAACTGTTCAAAGTAGTCTGGCGGCAGGCATCGACGTGGTAACCATTAGTGGCGATAAATTACTGGGCGGGCCACAAGCGGGAATCATATTGGGTAAAAAAGAGTATATCACAACCATGAAAAGACACCCTTTGAACCGTGCACTTCGCATTGATAAGATGACCTTAGCTGCATTAGAAGCAACTTTACGACTGTATCTAGATGAAAAGAAAGCCCTGCAGGAGATCCCTGTGCTAAGGATGATGACGGAAAGCATCGATATCATCCGGCAGAAAGCAGACCGCTTATGGATGGACGTGAGTATGCGCATGGGCCCAGTTGCAGTTTGTCAGATGAAAGAGGTGTACTCAGCTGTCGGGGGAGGATCGATGCCTTTAGCGGAAATCCCCAGTGTGGCATTAGCAGTCATGCCCAAACATATGAGCGTCAATCAATTGGATGAAGCGATGCGGCGCTACGATCCACCAATTTTTGGTAGAATTGCGAAAGATCAGTATTTACTGGACTTAAGAACCATTCAAGAAGATGAAATGATTCGCGTAGCAGATGGGCTCGTGGAAGTTTTGCAAGTAAAGTAGGTGTAACATGAAACACGTCATTGTCGGGACAGCTGGTCATGTGGATCATGGAAAAACGACCTTGATTAGAGCCCTGACCCAAATCGAAACCGATCGACTGAAAGAAGAACAGCAACGTGGGATCTCCATTGAGATTGGCTTTGCTTATTTTGATTTACCCAGTGGAAGAAGAGCCGGACTCATCGATGTACCCGGCCATGAGCGATTTATCAAGAATATGTTGGCAGGAGTGGGCGGTCTTGATGTCGTCATTTTGGTCATCGCTGCGGATGAGGGTATTATGCCTCAAACCCGTGAACATTTGAATATCGTTTCCTTGTTGCAAGTCAAAAAAGGGATTATCGCTTTAACGAAAGCAGATTTGGTCGACGCGGAGTGGTTGGATTTTATGCAAGAGGAAATCCGCGATCAACTTTCGCATACATTTTTGGCAGATGCCTGTATCATCCCTGTTTCTGCTGTAAGTAGGATGGGATTGGATGCTTTAACCCTAGAGATTGACCGAATTACAGAAGAAGTAGCAGCCAAAGACAGTTTTGGCGCAGCCCGATTGCCGATTGATAGGGTGTTTACGGTCTCCGGGTTTGGTACCGTGGTGACCGGTACGTTGATCAGTGGCAGCTTACAAGTTGGAGAAAAAATGGAAGTGATGCCGGGGAGCATGGAAACCCGCATCCGATCCTTACAAGTTCATGGACAAAAGGTGGATAAAGCATTTGCTGGGCAAAGAGTAGCTGTGAATCTTTCTGGGTTGGATGTGAGTGATTTAGAACGGGGTCATGTCCTCAGTAAGCCTGGATCCTTACAAACCACTATGATGTTGGATGCACGCTTACAGGTTTTGCCGGATGCGGTTAGACCCATTGAGCACCGAACAAGGGTACGTTTGTATATTGGGACCAGTGAAGTAATGGGTAGAGTAGTACCATTGGAAGAAGATCGCATTGAAATCGGATCCAACGGACTCATCCAATTGCGGTTGGAAGAACCCATCGCTGCAGCAGAAGGTGATTTATTCATTTTGCGGTACTATTCACCTATGACTACATTAGGAGGGGGTCATGTTATACAGACCAACCCTAAGAAAAAGACCCGATTCAAAACCCAACAAATCGAAGCATTGAGAATTTTAGAAAAAGGTTCTCCGGAACATCGCTTGTTGCAAATGTTGCATGAAATCAGTTATACCTTTCCCAGTCGCAGTGAATTTCTGGCGAGTCACTCCGAAATGGACAATGCAGATGATTATATAGAAGACTTATTGCAAAAAGAGCAAGCGGTATCTTGGACCGCCGATCGTAAGGAAATACTAGTCTCTTCAGCGTACCTCCAAGAGATACTGACCAAAATGGAAGAGACACTTGCTCAATTTCACCGAAAAAACCCATTGCGCTTGGGCATAAGTAAAGAAGAATTACGGAGTCGCATTCTTAGTCAAGTCAATAGCCGCTTTTTTGCTTCATTGTTGTTGCATTGGGAGACGGATGAGAAACTGAAAACGACAACGAATTTGGTTGCTTTGCCCGAATTTTCAATACAAATGAATCCAGAGCAGTCACAGCTGTATCATCAGCTCAAAGAGCGCTTCGAAAAGAGTGGGTTTGAACCTCCTGGTAAAACGGATCTAATTACGGAATTTGCAAAAAACAAACACTTTTTATCGGTATTGGAGTTACTAACAGAAGAAATGTTCATAGTTCGACTAACAGAAGAAGTATATTATTCAAAACTGGCATTGGAACGAGCAGAACAAATGCTGTATCAGTGGTTTACCGATCACACGGAGATTAGTTTGGGAGAGTTTCGTGATTTGATTCAGTCAAGCAGGAAATATGCCCTTGTTCTCATGGAGTATTTTGATGGTCAGAAGATTACTCAAAGACAAGGAGAGAAAAGAATCTTACGAAAAAAAGTGTAAGGTACTTCATAAAGAAGGCCAATGTAACAAATGTCGACCTTGCACTTTAGAGCAATCTTTGATATAATCCACGCATGGGGGTAGCTAGGTTCTGGTGTGCCTACCGGTCTTCAAAACCGAGTTTGGGGCCTAATACGTTCCAAGGTGGGTTCGATTCCCACATACTCCCGCCAACATTGTTTTAACAAAACAACGGAAGTTGCCCTTATGGACATCTTCCGTTGTCTTATTATGATTTGTTTACCAGATTTCCGGTTTTGCATCTTTTGGCAACGCATTGGGGTAGGTTTCTCCATCTAATTCTTCCAACCAGGAAGCTTTGGCCTTGACGACTAATTCTGGATTGGTCAAAAAATCATAAGCAGTTGCTGCCATGACTTTTGCTGCAAACAACATACCCTTATGGGCAACCGGACCTTTTCCTTGAGCAACCACTTGCCAAGCATGACCAGGAGTACCGGCAGCCCAAGTGACTGCACTGAATTGTCCGGTGGGAACAACCCAACTGACATCACCCACATCAGTAGACCCTCTGCTGGGAATTCCATCCATTAAGAAATCGAATAATGGGGTCTCTAAGATTTTAGCGGCATTCTTTCCAGCCAAGCGCTTTGCTTCTCGCTTAAGGTTCTCTCGATCAAGCTCGGTAATGACATTTTGAAATCCTTTTGCGTATTCCATTTCTTCTTCGGTATATCCGATGGGCAAGAAAGCTTGCATGTTTTCTTTCAGACGGCTTCCGATGACATCGTTGGCAATGTAATCCGAATATGCCGCAACTTGGCGAATGTCGACATTGGTTTCAGTGATGAGGGCAGCCCCTCGTGCACAATTGCTGACCCGTTTGAATAGGTCCATAACCTGTGTGACTTTCGGAGCACGAATTGCATACAGTACCTGAGCTTCGGCTTGCACCACATTGGGAGCAGTACCACCTGTATTGATAATGGCGTAATGAATCCTTGCTTCATCAATCATGTGCTCACGCATGTAGTTCACACCAACATCCATAATCTCTACTGCATCTAGAGCACTGCGACCTAAATGAGGAGCACCAGCCGCATGAGAAGAAGTTCCATGGAAGGTGTAGAACACACGGAAATTCGCTAAAGAGCCCGATGGAGTGACAGAATTCACTGTTCCGGGATGCCATGTTAAGGCAATGTCGCAGTCAGCAAATACTCCGTCTCGAACTAAGAAGGCTTTACCGCCCGCATTTTCTTCGGCAGGGCAACCATAATAGCGGATCG
>CALCNS010000300.1 GCA_937897315.1 uncultured Bacillota bacterium | reverse complement strand
TACGAGATTCCGAAACGTGACTGGAGTTCAGACATGTGCTCTTCCGATCTGCCAGGGAATGTGCATTGGTAATCGTTCCGTAGTCGGAAAAGCAGTTGTCGCATTTTCTCCAGAAGAAGCGATATCACTTATGAAACCAGGTTGTATTCTGGTGACCAAGAGCATTGATGGAGAATACTTACCAGCCATTCAAATGGCATCCGCTTTAGTCACTGAGGAGGGTGGACTAACCTCTTCCGGTGCTATTTTTGGATTAAGCTTAGATGTACCAGTCATGGTCGGAGCAGAATGTGCTACAGAAATCATACATAATGGACAAGAGATCACCCTGGATCGCTATGGTAGGATTTATCGTGGGAAGGTAAGAAGCTCCTACTAAATGGATTTCAAATAGTGAAAGTGGGTTCATCGGGATGATTACCCTGATGAACCCACTTTGTCTTGATTAATAACCTAATTGATAATCGACTACTCCTTGCAGAGGCTGTTTCTTCAAGTACCGCTCTAGGTTATCGGTAAAGATTTTTGCTGCTCTCTCGGTGTAGTCGACCATGTCACCGGCTACATGGGGAGTTAGAATGAGATTGTCGAGCTTCCATAATGGACTGCTTTCAGGTAAAGGTTCTTTCCAGAACACATCCAAAGCCGCAGAAGCAATCTTTTTTTGTTGCAACGCTTCGATGAGTGCAGGTTCGTCAACCACTTGTCCTCTAGCTATGTTAATGAGGGAAGCGGTTGGCTTCATGGAGGCGATTGCTTCTTTACTGACCAGTCCGGTCGTCTCCGGAGTTAAGGGACAACAAACCGCAACAAAATCGGAGTGGGCCATAAAATCACAAATATCTTTTGTTAGATACATGCGGCTGACGTGTTCTGCAGGCTTCGTACTGTTGCGAAGTCCAATCACTTTCATTCCTAATGCAGACGCTTTTTGGGCCAGCACTTGACCAATTCCTCCCAAACCTATAATACCCAAAGTGTGGTCTTTCAACATAGACTGGCTTAATTTGTGCCATTGACCTGCTTTCTGAAATTGCAAAACCTTAGAAATCTGGCGATTTAAAGCAAACATCATGGCCAAAACATACTCAGAGATGCAATCTCCGTGCATACCTCTGACATTGGTTAGAAGGATTCCCCGATCTCTCAAAGACGTCAAGGGTAGTTGGTTCACACCAGCACTAGATACCTGCAGCCACTTGAGGTTCGTGGCTTGATCCAGAATCTTCTGGGGAAAGCTGGATATGGAAAATATGATATCGGCCTCTTTTAAGAAAGGAATTGGTTCTTCGCCCGTCGAAAGAATTTTTAGGTTGTCAATTCCCATTTGTTGAATTCTTTGAATCAACTCTTCTTGGAGTGGGTGATAAGATAGTACATTCATGGGGTGATCTCCTTTCGGTTAACTACATTATCATTTCGAGAATCAAAAAAGAAAATCCTTTGAGGAGGGTCATTATGAAGGAGAAACTACGTCAATCTCTGCATCAACTCATGCTTATCCCCGGTATTTCAGGACAAGAACAACAGGTGGTTCGTTTCTTGGTAGAGAAATTTCAACCATTGGCAGATCATGTCGAAGTAGATTCATTTGGAAATATCATCGCCATGAAAAAAGGATCTCGACCTGGACCAAAATTAATGCTGGCTGCACACAGTGACGAGATTGGTGCAATTGTTAAGAGTGTAGAAAAGAATGGATTTATCCGTTTTGAGAAAATTGGGGGTACGGTCGATTCCCTTCTTTTAGGTAGACAGGTTGCCATTCATGGTCATTTTGGTGTCGTTGGAGTCAAAGCCGGACACCTAATGAGCGAAAAAGAGAGAAGCGAAGTCATCAAACATCGGGATCTATATATAGATATGGGAGTAGACAGTGCAGAAGCGATTGCGGATATGGGAATTCGTGTTGGTGATCCCATTGTCCAATGGCCTTACTTCCATTCGTTCTATAATCAAGATCGGGTCTGTGGTAAAGCATTGGATGACCGGATTGGTTGTGCTGTTATGTTAGCTTTATTTGAAGAGTTACAGCATCAGGACTTTGCCGGAACA
>CALCNS010000299.1 GCA_937897315.1 uncultured Bacillota bacterium | reverse complement strand
ATCTTTTCGTTATCGTATGGGGTCTTGTATTGGGCTTGAGCTTTGAAGTCGGCAACCGCTTTGCGCACACGAGTCACGGAGGCCAATGTTCCCGGACCAGCAATACATCCACCCGGGCAAGCCATACCTTCCAGTAAATACCCGTTCTTCTTCCCTGCTTTCGCCAACATCATCAACTTCACGCATTCGTGCAGCGTAGAGGCTCCTTCCACCGTGATTTCACGGGTCGGATCGAGCATCTGCGCTGTTTTTTTCACGGCCTCGGCTACACCACCGGCTATGGCATAACCGCGACCCAATGCCGATGCATCTTGAATGCTTTTCTCTACTTCAATTTCACTGAGTTCAACATCTTTTGCAACAAACATTCCCATGAGCTCCTCAAATGTTAGGACAAAGTGCACAAAGTCCTTTACATCTTCGCGGAGAGCTTCCAACTTCTTCGAAATGCAGGGACCAATAAAAGCGATTTTCGCTTGGGGGTCTTTCTCTTTTATATATTTGGCGGTATAGACCATGGGGGATGCCGAGTCGGAAATATAGTCATATTGAGCTGGAAACATCTTCTCTACCATAATTGCCCAAGAATTGCAACAACTGGTGCCCATAAATGGAATCTCTTTAGGTACGCGTTCTAAATACTCTTTGGCTTCGTGCAGAGTCGTTAAATCGGCACCCAAACTCACTTCAATCACATCGGTAAACCCCAATTGCCGAATACCTTCGAAGATTTGCTCAGGCGTGGCCAAAGGACCAAACTGACCTAAAAACGAGGGAGCGACCATGGCATAAACCCGCTGTGGGCTCTTCAACGCTTTGATCAGCTGGTAGATCTGCGATTTATCGGAGATGGCTCCGTAGGGGCAATACACAATGCAGCGACCGCACGAAACACATTTATTGTGATCAATCTTGGCACGTCCCAATTCGTCGCTACCAATGGCATTCACGCCACATGCTTCGGCACATGGCCTTTCGTATTTCACTATGGCACTATATGGACAAGCATCTTTACAACGCCCACACTTAATACACTTTTCCTGATCGATGATTGCCCTAGATTTGCCAATCGTTATGGCATTGACAGGACATACATTGGAACAAGGATGAGCCAAACATTTGCGGCAATTATCGGTCACCACATAGGCTTTGGTGGGGCATGCTTCACAAGCATGCGTAATCACATTGACTAGAGGTTCAAAAAGCCGTGCCTCATTGACATCGACATCAGAAATGCCATCGGATACCATATGATACTCTGAGGGTCGACGCACCTCTAAACCCATGGTCAAACGTAATCGTTCTACCACAATGGCTCGTTCTCGGAAAATACTGTCGCGATAACGAGCCACCTCTCCGGGAAGAATTTCAAAGGAAGCTCGTTCTAAAGCACTCAAGTCAGTGCCCTCGTAGGCCATTTTCGCAATTTTCGCGAACACCTGACGACGTATATTGATTAAATCAACATAGCTTTCTTTCATGGTTTTTCTCCTTTGCGAGTTGCCTTAGTTACGCTTCATTTTACTAAGAATCTTCTCCATGACCAGTTGACTGCTCGCGCGAAACATGGGTTCGCCATCGATCATCACGATGGGAGCAATGTTATCTTCGGTCACTTTGCATAAACCCAAACATTTCACTGCTTCCACTTCAATCGGTTCATCTTTGTAGAATTCATTGTCTCCAAGAATAATATCATCTAAGTTCTCAATTTGGTCCAAAATATTCAAGGAACCCAAGAACATACAGTTGGAACCTACACAGACTTTGATTTTCATCTCCGCTCAATCCTTTCTTCTTTCCCAGGAATCCTATGAATTCATTTGTTCTATATGCTTTATCACATAAGACAGAACTATTTTAAGGCGCTCTTCTGCCTGATCGTTGCAGTCTCCAATCACCCCAACATAAATTTTTAACTTGGGTTCAGTTCCCGAAGGTCGTACGCAAACCCAGGCTTGGTTTTGGAGTATAAGCTTTATCACGTTTTCTTTTGGGAGTAAAATCGGATGGTTTTCGTCCGCTTCGACTGCAACGCTACGCAAGTAATCTTCAGAACGCCACACAGGAAGCCCGGCTACTTGTTGCGGAGTATTCTTTCGAAGGGTATCCATAATGAGAGCGATTTGTTCCATCCCTCTCTTCCCTTTTAAGGTGATGGAATGAGTGGCTTCCAAGTAACAACCGTATTGGTTATATAAGTTCTGTAACACCTCGTATAAACTTTTCCCTTGTTTCGCATAATAAGCTGCCATTTCGCATACAAGCATGGCAGCGACCACACCATCCTTATCGCGTGCATGAGTGCCGGCTAAATAACCATAGCTTTCTTCGTAGCCAAACAGGTAGTTATACTCACCTGTTTGCTCAAACTCTTTGATCTTCTCGCCAATATATTTAAAACCGGTGAGTGTCTTCACCGTCGCCACACCCATCTCTTTGGCAATTCGCGGGCCTAAATCGCCGGTGACAATGGTGGTTATCAACAACCCTTTGTTCGGTAATTTGCCAACTTCCTGCAGAGCTTGTAAGATGTAGTTCGTTAAGAGTGCACCAGTCTGATTACCGGTGAGCATGGTAAATTGCCCTTCCATGTTCCGAACCATAACTCCCACCCGATCGCAATCGGGATCAGTAGCGATGATGAGTTGTGCATGGGTTTGTTCCGCTAATTGTAGGGCAAGAGCAAAGGCCTTTGGGTCCTCCGGGTTGGGAGATGTGACAGTAGAAAAAAGGGGGTCGGGAAGCTCTTGTTCAGGCACCACATGTATCGTTTTAAAACCTAGTTCCCGCAACACATGACGAACCGGTAGATTACCCGTACCATGCAGTGGAGTGTAGACGATGGGATAATTTTCTGCTATGGTTCTAATTTCATTCACACGAATCGATTGTTGTAAAACTGCCGAATAAAATGCGCCATCGATTTTCTCGTCCAACCAAATGATGAGCCCTTGGTCTCCGCCTTCACTTAAGCTGCAAACACCCACAGAATCATATCCGGGGACTTTGTCTATGGCTGCCATAATCGCCTTGGCTTGTTCGTTGGCAATTTGAGCTCCATCTTCCCAGTACACTTTGTAGCCATTATACTCTGCTGGGTTATGACTGGCAGTAATCATAATACCCGCACAAGCATGGAGATGTCGTACCGAAAAGGATAACTGTGGAACCGGCCGTAAGTTGCGATATAGATACACTTTTATGCCACTGCTGGCTAAAACACAAGCGGCTTCTTGCGCAAATTCCGGAGACAAATGCCGGCTATCGAAGGCAATGACTACACCGCGAGAAGCAAAACAGGGTCCTAAGGATAATATGTAATTTGCCAAACCCTGCGTGGCTCGACGAACCACATAAATGTTCATACGATTGGTACCCGCACCTAAAACACCACGTAAACCACCGGTACCAAAAGCCAAATCCTGAAAAAAGCGATCCTCAATCTCTTTGGTGTCATGCTCTATGGCACGCAATTCTGCTTTGGTTTCTTCATCAAAGTATGGGTTTAGCAACCACTCTTTATATATATCATACGCTTGCAAAACAAAACCTCCTGTTCAGAAACGCAATTTCTATGCAATTATAACACTACGACCCCGTACTTGACAAGCACGGGGTCGTAGGGACATACTCATCAAAAATGTATCACTTATGGGGCGTCTCGCGTTTCCACAACAATAACGCTTACCCTTTCTGTACATATGAAGCTCATTTCGTTATAGGATAAGATTACAAAAAACCATAAAGTTCTTGTACTAAAATGGTCCACTCATAAAACGATTCACCCAGTGTCTCCGGTAGTGCGCCTACATGTAAGATATGCAGCAATCGTTCTTCGCAACGAACTGGCTTTTGCTGAAAGGTAGATAGATCATCCAAAGAACGTTTCCGACTAGGAAAATACACTCGATTTAGCCCAAATAGAGCTAACAAAAAGTGATCCAGCGCCAAGTCCAAGGCAAAATGATAGAATAATACATCTTTCCGTGCGACGGCTCGTTCTAAGTCTTCGGTATCTCTTAATTGTTCACTATGAAACTCCAGCATGCGTTGCGCTAGGCTATCCGGATACACAGCGACGAGCTCCTTCATACCAGATAAAAATCCATTTTTATCGAGAAGTGGCTTCATCTTCTGAAACATCGCACAACGTCCCACCGGATAGTTATAGTTCTCTGTTTTCTGCAGGTGGTTCCCATGTAAAATTTCTTGAACATACCTTATTTCCTCTTCCACAACGAAGTACATGATCCATGTCTCCACCCCATTGAGACGCATCGAATCGCCGATACCCCAAAAGGGATGTTCGAAGACGGTTAGATGCAACTCACTAACGAAAGAGGTCGGTAGATTTTTGTACCAACTTTGGCGGAGAGATTCTTCGGGTATGTTGTCACAATAGACAAATACATCAAGATCCCCTTCTCCGGCTTTGGGGAGAGGTTCCTCTCCACTACTAAGACCAACGGAGAGGATACGCGGGGAATGCATGAACAAATGGATCAGTGGTTGAAGAAAAATTTCGGTTGTCATAGTGCCTCCAAAAAAAAATATAGTCGACCCCATTTTTTGAGAAAGAAACTTCGTATATATAGACGAGAGTTCCAAGGAGCTCAGTTCAAAATAAAGGAGGATTTCAACATGAAAACCATGTTAACAGCATTACTGGTTCTATCTTTGTTAAGCGGAGGTCTCATCGCAATGGCGAACACCCCAGAGACCATGAGTTATGTTTTACAACCAGGCATTCAATTAGATGTCAATGCCACTGGACAAGTGACCAAGGTCACCGCATTAAACACAGTGGCGGAATCGGTTCTAGGAGACTTGCAACTTCTAAATATGAGTATTGAAAATGCAGTCGCTTTGGCTGTGCAGCATATGCAGCATCTTGGATTTACCTATGGCGTAGACGATATTTTGGTGACGGGTGATGAAAGCATGATCCGACGCGCAGAGCAATTATATCGAAAACTGGAAGAATTACACAAGAAGAATTCGAATCCGAAACCTACAACTCCTGCCGAAAATGACGAGGACGACGAGGAAATCGACGAAATCGAAAATCAAGAAGGCAAAAATGAGGAAGCCCGGGGATATATCATGGTGCAATCCGCGAAAGAGTTTGCCGAAATGAACCCAGGTAAATACAACATACTCGTGAACAAGATGGGTAAGAATCCTGCCAACTATGTAAACGTCTCCATGAAAGACGTCATGAAAGAATACGTTGCGGGCAAGTAAAAAAGAATATCACGAAAGAACAGCGACCGAGTCAAATCGGTCGCTGTTCTAAAAATCGTTGAAGCAGATCTCTACAAATATGATGTAAGCCAACTAATTTCCCATAGGGGTCAGACCCCTATGGGAAATGAATTATCGGAAGGAGGTCCACCGCAGTCCGTCGGAAGAAGTGAGTGTTGAGGATGACCATGTAGATGCAACATAACGAGATCCATCGTAAATCAAATCACTCATGGTGGAGTAACTGGATAATTGAGTAGTCCAAGTGATACCATCGGGTGAAGTATACACCCTTCCACTTACACCACCCGCTAAGAATTGCTTCCCATTCCAACAAATGCTTTTTATCCATTTGGTGTTCAACCGGTCAGCATTGGTGGGAGATACCGGAGTCCAAGACTCGCCATCGGTGGAATATAACAACACTCCCTTAGTGGGATACGTTCCCCCTACAGCGACCCAAACGCTCCCGTTCCAACTCACTGCTTCCAAGTGTTCGCTCACACCGGAAGCACGAACATGCCAAGTCAAACCATCAGCAGATGTTACTATGGTTCCTGTATCACCCACTGCCACATACTGCGACCCATTCCATAAGACATCACGCAAGTTCACAGTCACTCCACTGAATTGTTGCGTCCAAACCTTCCCGTTGGGTGAAGTTCTTACCGCACCTTTCTCCCCGACTGCCAAGTATTGCTGCCCATTCCAGCAAACCGCATATAAATCTACTTCAGGATCGGTATATCGGTGCGTACTACCAAAATTCTCTTCCAACCAAATGTCACCGTATATAGAAGACAAAATTGCTCCACCGGCCCCAACCGCCACAAAGCCAGAACCGTTGTGGGTGATATCATATATCGAAAAGACATGTAACCCCGAATTTTTGGTGGCATTGACCCTTAACTGAAACGTGGATGTCGACCAAATATTCCCGGAATAAGTGGTGTAATACATTGGAACTCCACCGCTTTCTCCTATGTATTCGGAGTTCACATCATATCCTGCGCTATAATACTTAGCGCCACCATAAGCCATCGCCATCATATAAGGCACATAAACTCGCTCGTCCTGTGGCAAATCGTAATTAACCCAGTCTTTCCAAACAGTTCCATTGGGTGAAGTAAGGAGTGAATTGAATCCTATCACCACATATTCCTTCCCTGTCCAAGTAATATCCATGAAAAAGCCATTGGACACATCATCCAAAACGTGAGTCCAGCTTACCCCATCGGTTGAGGTCCATATAAATCCCGGGTTCTCCTGCCACCCAACCACCATAAACTGCTGGTTGACCCATTGCACACCTCGTAGATTCTTGGTTGTCCCCGAACTTTGCACTGCCCAGTCGATGCCATTATTAGATAACAAGATGGTTCCTGCGTCCCCAACTGCTACCAGCATCCCCGCATGGCTCGCAAGCTTGGATAATTTTCTCATGGTGTTTGAAACCCTAGCAGTCCAAGTCACAGCATCCGGTGAGGTGTACATTCCTCCGTTACTTCCTACCGCGACGAACAGATGATTAAACCAGGTTACATCATAGAACGAGTCCATCATCGTAGTGACTCTCTTGTACCAAGACTCACCAAAGCCCAAGTTGATCCCTTTGGCCGTCAATACGGTTCCCTTATCCCCTACCACTACTAGCATGCTGCCATTCCAGCAAACCGACTGCAAGTTCTCAGTAGTAAACGTTTTATTCTTATTCCAGGTCACAGCATCTCCAGATGTATAAATGGCTCCCTCTGAACCCACTGCCACAAACTGAGAACCTGTCCAAATCACATCGTATAAGTGCTCACGGCCTATGCGTCCATACTGTGTCCAATGAACTCCATCTGCAGAACGCAATAATGCACCATCTAAGCCCACACCAACAATTTGATTTCCGGCATACAGAATATTTCGTTGGGTCATGGAAACGTCGGTTGGAAACCTTTGCTCTCCGGCGCGCAGAACATCATCTTGTTCTACACGAACTGTCGCCATCAAGCTGCTCGAACCTTGGCTTAAGAGTAGCTCCACGCTGCCTAAATCAAAGGGGACAAAGTCCACAACCTGTCCGTCGGTTGTAAAATGGGCATTGGTATTGTTCGGGCTATACGTTACCATTACACCCGCGGTAGTTTCTGTTTCACCTAAAATAGACTGTGCTTTGGCAGCGACATCAATATCGACATCTCTTTCTAAAAAGATAGACCCAGGGGCTTCCTCCAATGAAGCTTTTGCTGCAAGAAGTGCAGCAGTGTCCGTAGGTGAGGTATCTTGAGATAAAACGGTAGCACTTGGGGTGCTGATTACATAACCTGCGAAATTGCCATATCCGCTAATAGAGACTTTGAGATACATTCCTTCTTCTAGGATCGTTGGAGTATAAGACGCAGAAGAAGCACCGGATAACGGTACATAAACTCCATCTACTTCATTACAAACCCACCACTGATATAGATCGGAAGAGCACACGTCTGAACT
>CALCNS010000298.1 GCA_937897315.1 uncultured Bacillota bacterium | reverse complement strand
GTCATGGTCGTTGCTTCCCTGTTCTTTTCCTTATTTGGCTGGCCCAATTTGTGGCTATGAGTTCTATATCGGTTGTCGTTAATGCCGATTGTGGCTGGATTTTCGTATGAAATACTACGTTTCATGGGGAAGATAGCCGGGGAGAATCCAGTATTGGATATCCTGATCCGTCCAGGTTTGTGGATGCAAAAACTAACAACCCGTGAACCGGATGATTTACAAATAGAGGTGGCGATAAAAGCGTTGCAAGCTGTTTTACCACCTGAGGAGGTAGTTATTCATGTATGATAAGTTACAGGCTTTGGCCGATCGTTATCATTTGTTAAGCGAACTCATGTCAGATCCCGATATTTTCAATCGACAAAAAGAATACCAGGCTTATGCAAAAGAGCTCTCTGTGCTTCGTGATACTGTTACTGCTTATGAAGAATATCAGAAAATAAGTCAAGAAATCGAAGACAATCTCCTGGCTCTAAATTCAGAAGATGCCAACGATTCCGATTTTGCCGATTTGCTGAAAGAAGAAGTAACACACTTGCGCGAGCGTAAAGAAGCATTATCGGAGGAGCTTAAGATTTTGCTCTTGCCTAAGGACCCGAATGACGATAAAAACGTGATTGTCGAAATCCGTGGCGGAGCAGGGGGTGGAGAAGCGGCTTTGTTTGCCAGCGATTTGTACCGTATGTATACTCTGTATGCCGAACGAAAAGGGTGGCGAACAGAGCTTATGGATTTAAACGAAACCGATCTTGGAGGATTAAAAGAGGTTATTTTCTCCATACAAGGACAGGGGGCGTACAGTCGCCTAAAATTTGAAAGCGGAGTACATCGCGTGCAACGTGTTCCTGAAACCGAGGCATCGGGACGAATTCACACATCTACCGCCACTGTGGCAGTGTTGCCGGAAGCGGAAGAAGTAGAGATTGATATCAATCCCAATGACATAAAAACAGATATCTTTTGTTCCGGAGGTGCAGGTGGTCAGAACGTGAACAAGGTAGAAACTGCAGTTCGACTGACTCATCTACCCACTGGTGTCGTAGTGACTTGTCAAGACGAACGCTCACAATTAAAGAATAAAGATAAAGCCATGCGCGTCTTACGTGCACGCCTTTTAGAAATAGAAGAACGCAAACAAGCGGCTTCTGTTGGTGCAGATCGAAAAAGTCAAGTCGGTACAGGAGATCGTTCGGAGCGAATTCGAACCTATAATTTTCCGCAAGGACGCATCACCGATCACCGTATTGGCATGACCATTTATCAGTTGGAAGCGTTTTTAAACGGTGACATCGAAGAAATGATCGATGCTCTCATTGTAGCGGACCGGGCAGCCAAATTGAACGGGGAAGGACAATGATTCCATCCGATCATGCAACTCTGCGTCAATTGCGCCATCGGGGATATATCTATTTAAAAGAATACTTTGATGAGCAAACCGCGTTGCGCGATGCCGAACTTTTATTGCGAAAGGCGCTGGGGCTCTCCAGAGCCTCATTTTTTGCTCATATCAATGAGGAACCCGTTTCAGATGTGGACTTTGACATTCGTTATCATACCATGCTGCAACGCCGAGCGGAGTATATGCCCATGCAATATCTTCTAGGGGAACAAGAATTCTATGGGATGAAATTCTTAGTTCGACCTGGCGTTCTAATCCCTCGACCTGAGACAGAACTCTTGGTTGAGATGGTATCCGACCATTTATCCAAGCGATGGACGAAACAAGAAAAAATCCATCTAGGAGAAGTCGGGGTAGGATCTGGGGTGATTGGTATCACTCTTGCGTCTCTGTTTCCAAAATTATGGGTTCATGGCAGTGATATCGCCGAAGAACCGGTGTTACAAGCTCGCGAGAATGCCGATTTACTGGGTGTTTCAAATCGGGTACATATTTTCCAAGGGGATTTACTGGCCCCGTTACCATTTGCTCAATATCATGTATTGGTTAGCAATCCTCCTTATATTCCGGAAAGAGATCTTGTTGAAATAGCACCCGATGTTCAACGCGAACCCCATGTGGCATTGTTTGGTGGGCCAGATGGATTGCGGTATTATCACAGACTGCTTACGGAGGGACACGAAAGGCTATACCCGCAGGGCTTCTTGGCTGTTGAAGTGGGAAAAGATCAAGCAGCAGTGCTACAAAATATCGCAGAGCATATAGGGTGGCGATTATTGGACATGCGTATTGATTTTAATGGTATTGCGCGCACTTTGTTATGGGAAAAGCAGGAGACCTTCCTATAAAGTGCGAACTGATGAAAAACGATTGCTACAATGCTGAAAGTAGGAGAAATGATGGGAACTGTTGCATTTTATCGCGGCAGAATCATGACACCGGAGCAAGTATTATCTGGATCAGCCCTCTTGGTGAAAGACGGAAGAATTTCTGGTTTTGTATCCGAGAATGAAATTCCGGTGGAGTATGAAAAGATTTCCTTAGCCGACAGTTGGTTGCTGCCGGGTTTTATTGATGTACATGTCCACGGGGGTGGTGGTGCGGATGCGATGGATGGCACCGTGGATGCCATTCGAACTTTGGCCAACTTTCATCTTCAGCACGGTACCACAGCGTTGTATCCGACAACGGTGACTCATAATCGTGGAGTGCTCATCCGTGTCATTGATGCGGTGGAAAAAGCAATGCAAGAGCCGGATTTAAAGAGAAGAGTCTTGGGTGTTCATCTGGAAGGGCCGTATCTCTCGGAAGCAAGAAAAGGAGCTCAAGCCGGTGATTTTATTCGTTTGCCACTTGAAGAAGAGTATGCTGCCTTCTTCGATTCTCCTGCGGTAAAGCTGATGACGGTAGCTCCGGAAGTGGATGGCGTGAAAGAAATGATTCGCTATGGTATTGGGAAAGGGATTCGTTTCTCTGCAGGTCATTCGGAAGCGGAATATGACATTGGAACTCTATCGACAACCTGGGGAATGAGCCAAGTTACGCATTTATATAACGCAATGACTGGTCTCGATCGCAGAGCACCGGGTTTGTCGGCAGCTGCTTTGGTCAGTAAAGAGTTGAGAGCTCAGTTGATATGTGATGGAGTTCATGTTCACCCCGCGATGGTGAAGTTGGCCATGAAAGCCAAGGGATCAGACGGCGTCCTTTTAATCACAGACTCTTTGAAGGGAACTGGAGAAGACATAGAAGAGTTTTATATGGGAAACCAAAAGGTCGTATCTGGCAGCAATGCCTTTTATTTAGAAGATGGCACCATCGCCGGAAGTAAACTGACCATGGTACAAGCGGTCCGTAATGCGGTGAAATTGGGCGGAGTCGCCTTACAGGTTGCTGTGAAAATGGCAACGCAAACACCGGCTCTGGCCATGGGAATTGAATCTACTAAGGGAAGCCTTACACCAGGGCGGGATGCTGATTTGGTCGTATTGGATGACCGACTAGAACTGAAACAGGTATGGAGTATGGGTCGCAAGTGCCTCTAACCTAATCGGAGACGAGGAAGTGATAATCATGTTAACCCGCATAGTAGATTGCACCGCTGGCTGCAATAGTAATGATTTATTTCAGGCGGCTGCTTTATTGAAGGATGGTCAGCTGGTAGCTTTCCCTACGGAAACCGTTTATGGGCTGGGTGGATCGGCTTATAACCGCAATGCCATTCAAAATATTTTCACAGCAAAAGGAAGACAGTCCGACAATCCTCTTATCGTTCACGTGGATTCCATTGAAATGGCTAGAGCAGTTGTGAGTGATTTGTCTATCAAAGCTGAAGAACTAATACACCAGTTTTGGCCTGGGCCATTAACGTTGGTTTTGCCAAGATCATCACGCATTCCAGACGAGATAACTGCTGGACTATCTACTGTGGCGGTGCGCATGCCGGATCATCCGGTTGCATTGAACTTAATACAAGCCTGCGGATTGCCCATAGCAGCACCGAGTGCAAATATCTCCGGAAGACCCAGTCCCACTTCAGCAGAGCATGTTATGTTCGACCTTCAGGGCAGAATCCCCTTAATCCTCAATGGTGGACCGTGCCGTGAAGGTGTGGAGTCGACGGTTCTCGATTTAAATCGCACTCGTCCTGTCATCTTAAGACCTGGGGCGGTTACTTTCGAAATGCTGTTGCCGTTTCTACCAGATTTACTTGACGTGCCAAATCCACACATATCCGAGGTCAGTATTCCTAGAGCTCCCGGCATGAAATATCAGCATTATTCGCCAAGCGCTCCAATCACGTTGTATTCCGGATCACAACGAGCGGTTTGCCAGCACATGAAGGATGCAATCGAAGAAGCTCATAATAATGGTGTTAAAGTTGCCGTTATTTTAACACAATATCCATGTTCAACTGCAGCGGATTTGGTCTTTGATTTATCGGACCCTGAAGAAGAAATCATGTTACATCGAACGGCTCAAGAGTTATTCCGGTGTTTTCGTGAGTGTGATGCTGGCGGAGTTCATCGTATTTTGCTACAAGGTGTGAGTGAGAAGGATTTGGGAAGAGCTGTGATGAACAGAATGGTGAAAGCGGCAAAGGAGTGGATACGACTTGACGGAATTGAATCATAGAAAACCGAAATTCGAGCCGAAACCTTTAAAGGTTTTATTTGTATGTACGGGTAACACCTGCCGAAGTCCCATGGCGCAGGTGTTAGCAAAAGAGATTCATGGTAAAACAGCTCATTTACCTCAGGCCGAATATACTTCTGCCGGTTTGTCTGCCAATGATGGAGACGAAGCGAGTGAATCGGCTAAGAAAGTAATGGCAGAAATGGGCTTGTCTCTCGATGAGCATCATGCAAAACTCGTCACGGAAGACATGCTGAATAAAGCGGACTTAGTATTTACAATGACCAACCAACATCGAAGCATGCTTTTGAGTCGATTTCAAGGACTGGCTGCAAAAACCTTTGTGCTCAATCGTTATGTCGGAGCGGAGCAAACAGACATTCCGGATCCCTATGGGCAGTCGTTAGAAGTGTATCGGCATACGGCATTACAACTCAAAGATAGCTTATCGGCGCTCATGGATAAACTGGCCACTTTGCTGCAAGATCAATCCTAGAGTTTTATCGAACAGGAGGAATTCCAATGAAGATCGCTTTCGCAGCCGATCATGGTGGCTTTGGCTTAAAAGAAGAAGTAAAGCAGTATTGTTTGACAAAAGGGTATGAAGTTGAGGATTTTGGGTGTTACTCCAATGAATCGGTGGATTATCCGGATTATGCTATTCCCGCAGCTCAAGCGATTACCTCCGGAAAAGCGGATGTAGGAATTTTTATTTGTGGCACCGGCATAGGAATGAGTATTGCGGCGAACAAACAACCCGGGATTCGTGCCGCATTGGTCCATGATGTTTTTAGTGCGAAAGCAACGAAAGAGCATAATGACAGCAATGTTTTGTGTATGGGTGCTAGGGTTATTGGAAGCGGACTGGCTTTGTCTATTGTGGACACCTGGTTAGGTGCTGAATTTAGTGGAGGTCGGCATGTTCGACGTATCGAGAAATTAGAACCGGCAAAGACAGCTGGGGTAGAAGCAGCTCCTAATATGGTGGATTTAACTCGGCAGGCAGACGATGTGTTAATGGAAACGTTTGAAAAAGGGTATCTACATGAAGGAGATTTGCTGGTCATTGGATGTAGCACTAGCGAAGTGCGTGGTAAGCGTATAGGGTCTGATTCCAATGCCGAAACGGCTGCTGCAGTATTCGCTGGACTGAACAATGCGGCAGAACGTTTAAAGATTCATTTGGCATTTCAATGTTGTGAACATTTAAATCGTGCAGTTGTGGTATCCAGAAGTATGATGGAGCAGTATCGATTGCAACAGGTATCCGTGGTTCCTGCACCGCATGCGGGAGGGGCCATGGCAACCCATGCCTATCGTAAACTGCCGGAAGCCGTTGTTGTGAGTAGCTTAGAACACCAAGCACGTGGTGGTTTGGACATCGGAAACACCTTGATTGGAATGCATCTCAAGTGGGTTGCGGTTCCTTTACGCTTAACCCACCGTTACATCGGATCCGCTTTGGTACAAGCTGCTTATACCCGTCCACCTCTCATTGGAGGGAAACGAGCAGTGTACAGCGTAGATCAAGAACAAGAAGCCAATCGTGGCGTTTAAATTTGTGAGCTATCTTCTGTTATCAGAAGTTTGCCAATAGAAACTAGTGAACACGAGGAGGAGAAACCCATGAAAATCAATGAATTCCCAGAATTGAGAGCATTCGATCCAGAAATCGCCGAAGCGATGGATTTGGAATTGAATCGACAAAAAAGTCATATCGAGCTTATTGCTTCGGAAAACTTTGTTAGCAAAGCCGTTATGCAAGCTGCCGGTTCGGTCTTGACAAACAAGTATGCCGAAGGGTATCCGGCTAAACGCTACTATGGTGGCTGCGAATTTGTAGATATTGCTGAAGATTTAGCCAGGGATCGAGCCAAAGCATTATTTGGTGCCGATCATGCTAACGTGCAACCCCACTCTGGTTCCCAAGCCAATACCGGTGTTTATATGGCTGTCTTAAAACCAGGGGATACCGTATTAGGTATGGACTTATCCCATGGTGGCCACTTGACCCATGGTTCGCCAGTCAACATTTCCGGTATACTCTACAATTTTGTAGCCTATGGTGTGGACAAAGAAACGGGCAGAATCAATTATGATGAAGTACATCGCATTGCCAAAGAATGCAAACCCAAAATGATTGTGGCAGGTGCATCAGCATATTCTCGGGAAATCGATTTCAAACGTTTCAGCGAAATTGCCCAAGAAGTGGGAGCTATGTTCATGGTCGACATGGCACACATCGCCGGCTTAGTTGCTGCCGGTTTACATATGAACCCGGTTCCCTATGCCGATTTTGTCACGACGACTACCCATAAAACATTGCGCGGACCTCGTGGCGGCATGATTCTCTGTAAAAAGCAATATGCCAAAGCCATTGACAAAGCCATGTTCCCCGGCATTCAGGGTGGACCTTTAATGCACATCATTGCAGCGAAAGCGGTTGCTTTTAAAGAAGCGATGGATCCTGAGTTCCAAAAATATCAACAACGAGTGATTAACAATGCTCAAGCACTGGCTGCAGCGTTGGTCAAACGCGGGTTCAATTTGATTTCAGATGGTACCGATAATCATCTCATGTTGGTAGACCTTAGAAATAAAAATATCACAGGAAAAGATGCCGAGAAATTGTTAGGGGAAATTCATATTACTTGTAATAAGAATACGGTTCCCTTTGAGACAGCCAGTCCGTTTATCACCAGTGGCATCCGGTTAGGTACACCTGCTGTAACCACTCGCGGGTTCGATGAAGCTGCTATGGATGTGATTGCCGAAGTGATTGAGTTGGCAGTAGCAAATCGAAGTGATGAAGCTGTTTTGGAGAAATGCCGTGGTATGGTAGCGGAACTTTGCGCCAAGTTCCCGTTGTACAACGAACAATAAAAAAAGGGCTGCGGAGAGATCCGTAGCCTTTTTTTAAACATGTAAAGGAGGACGACTATGACAACGTTGTATTTGATTCGTCATGCACAATCGGATAACACAAATAAAGACCAAACACTTCGTCCACTAACTGCCAAAGGACAAGAAGGAGCGCAAAGAGTGGCGAAAACCCTTGCTGATGTTCCGTTTCAAGCCTTATATGCGAGTACCTATATTCGTACTCAACAAACTCTTCAGCCACTGGCAAATCTCCTTAATATGAAAATCGTTTCCATATATGATTTGCGTGAACGTGAACTAAAAGAGGAGATTTTCCAAGGTGATTTTGACCAATATATGGCTCAGCAATGGGCAGATTTCGAATTTGCTGCTCCGGAGAGCGAATCGCTGATGGCGGTTCAGCAACGTAACCTCAAAGCCATACGGAGCATTTTGCGAATGCATCCTGGGCAAATCATTGGAGTTGGGACCCATGGTTGCGCTATGTCTACTATATTGCATGCTTTTATCCCTTTTGGTTTTGAGGGCTACATGACAATGAGACCTAAAACACCCTGCATCTATCGCCTTGAATTTGACGGGGAGAGATTTGTAAGGGCAGAAGAAGTTCCTATTATTTAGGTGTAAAGGAAGCGGTAGCTTTCTGCACTTGACCTTCTACAAGGGCCGTGACTTCGACTTTTACTTCAAAACCGATGGTAGCACCACCTAATGCAACTTGAAATGGAACTCCGCAATAACCCTGTATGACCGAGTCTCTGGTTCTGAAGTGAAATACAGCTGTGTAAGGAGTGTTCGCAGGGCCTTCCACTGACAATGATACCGATCCATCTTTGGCAGGATTCTCCGGGGTGATTCGTACTTTGAGTACTTGAACCGGTGTTACTGCTGGAGGTGGGTCTTCCTTTTTTGGCTCCTCAGGTTTCGTTTCTACAGGTTTTTCGAGTACTGGCTGAGATTCAATAGGTTTTATCTCTTCCGGTTTTGCTGTGGAGGGTTCTTGCGCAGAAGGATCTTTTTTGATAAGGTCCACAATACTACCATGATCATCCGGGACAACCGGACGTACATAAATGGAACATCCGCCCAATAAAACCATTATAAAGAAGAGCAGAAGACCATTTTTGATGCATTTCATGGTTCATTACCCTCCTTTCGGTTAATTCAATGGTTGTGCTACGCCGGTGGCGATCATGCGATCTTCCCAATCGTAATCAAAGTGCCAGGCTTGATTTCGCTGTACTGGTAAATATTCGGTAATAGGGTTCATAGCAAACCAGTCCATCGTGCGTTTTAGTCCATGAGCGATGTCATACTTTTCTTGGTAACCTAAGGATTCTAGCTTAGCAACCGATTGAGTAAAGATACCGGGGTTCGCGCAGTTTGGAATATTTGGGAATAGTGGCTGTGGCAAGGTATATAACTTAAGGGATTGCTGACATAATTTTGCACCGGTTTCCACTAACTCACGGTAGGTGGGTGTGTGACGATGACCTGAATTAAAAACCTGCTGAAAGCTCTTATTCGTTTTCAGTAAGAGGTCCAATTGGACACCAACATTTCCGGCATACTCCCGATGATACACTCCGGAACCTCCTTCCGGTAAAACCATGGACTTTCTTTGGTCGAATAAGCGCTTAATGAAATACCATTCTCGAGCTTGGTGATCGTACTCACCATAAACCGCTGGAAGTCGTAATACAGTAACCGGTAAATCTGCCTCTTCAGAGAAGCGGAAAGCCGCTTCTTCGGCCGCAACTTTTTTTCGACCATATGCAAGACGAGGGTCTTCATCATAAATAAGTGCATCGGTCTCGTGCATCGGGCTGTGATGTGGCTGAGCATAAACCGAAGCAGTACTAATCATGAGATATCGGTCTACATGGGATTCCAGTTGTTCCATTGCAAGGAGGGTTTCTGGCGCGTCGTACGCTACCATGTCGATGGCGGCATCAAAATGACGATGACCAATAACAGATGCAATAGAACCGGGAGCCATACGATCCCCATAGAGAGATTCTACAGGCAGATCCTCAATGTTCTGCGGGTTGTTTCCTCGATGAAAAAGTGTGATTTTGTGCCCGCTTAATAGTAATTCTCGAACGACGTGTCTGCCAATAAATCTTGTTCCTCCAATGATAAATAGATTCATAATAATCCCTCCTTATAGTGAAGATGATGGATGTTGACGACATTCAATTCCATTTTCTCTACTCGAAATCCTTTTTTAGGAAAAGAGTAAACTGTTTAATAGTTAATTATTAGATTTCAATGGATTTGTAGTATCTTATATGCTTGGTTTTTTTGTTCTTTTATCTATGAAAAAGCAGGAAAAGAACAGTGGCAGAATATATAGACCATTCAATACAACCAATGAAAATCTTCATATTAATTTCCTTGACTTTTGTACGACATTCGCTATACTTATAGATAATAGCAGTAGTCTTTTATAGCGAAAACCGTTATAAAAGAAGACTGTAAAATGATGAGGAGGTTTTTCCTATGAATGCTTATATGCAAAGAGTGCTGGAGCAAGTGAAAACCCGTAATCCGGGAGAGCCCGAATTCCATCAAACCGTGGAAGAAGTATTCAAAAGTTTGGAAGTCGTGATTGACCAACATCCTGAATACGAAGCGATGGGTTTATTGGAGAGAATGGTAGAACCGGAAAGACAAATTGCTTTCCGTGTCACCTGGGTTGACGATGCTGGTAAAGTACATGTGAATCGTGCTTTCCGTATTCAATTCAATGGAGCGATTGGACCATACAAAGGTGGCTTACGTTTCCATCCTTCCGTCAATGTCAGCATTATGAAATTCCTGGCATTTGAACAAACCTTTAAAAACAGCTTGACCGGCTTGCCGATTGGCGGTGGTAAAGGTGGTTCTGACTTTGATCCTCGTGGGAAATCCGATGCAGAAGTCATGCGTTTCTGCCAAGCTTTCATGACCGAGTTATATCGTCACATCGGACCGGACATCGATGTTCCTGCTGGTGATATCGGCGTTGGTGGTCGTGAAATCGGCTATCTCTATGGTCAATACAAACGTATTACCGGCACCTGGAATAACGGCGTGCTCACCGGTAAAGGTATGAGTTACGGTGGTTCCTTGTTCCGTCCCGAAGCGACTGGTTTCGGTGCTACCTACTATCTCAGAGAAATGCTAGCCCACTTTGGTGAAAGCATTGAAGGCAAGACCGTTTCTTTATCTGGTTTTGGTAACGTTGCTTGGGGTGCTGCTCTGAAAATTACCGAATTGGGCGGAAAAGTAGTGACTTTGTCTGGACCCGATGGCTTCATCTACGATAAAGATGGCGTCAATACCCCCGAAAAGATTGAGTATCTCCTAACCATGCGTGCTTCCGGACGCGACAAAGTTCAGGATTATGCCGATAAATTCGGATGTGAATTCCATGCAAAACAAAAACCCTGGGGCGTCAAAGTCGATGTGGTTATGCCTTGCGCTACTCAAAACGAAGTTCGCATGGAAGAAGCCAAACAAATCGTTGCAAATGGTGTGAAATACTATGTAGAAGTATCCAATATGCCGACCACCAACGATGCATTGGAATATTTACAACATCATGGCGTAGTTGTTGCTCCTTCTAAGGCTGTTAATGCCGGTGGCGTTGCAACCTCTGCTATGGAAATGTCCCAAAACTCCATGCGTTACAGCTGGACCGGCGAAGAAGTGGATGCCAAGTTGTATCAAATCATGAAGAACATTCATGATGCTTCCGCTGCTGCTGCACAAGAAGCTGGTTTAGGTTATGATCTGGTTGCCGGTGCCAACATTGCCGGTTTCAAGAAAGTAGCCGAAGCGATGATTGCTCAAGGGCTCATCTAATCCTTTTTATAAGCTACCCCCGTTCGAACCCGAATAGGTTTGAACGGGGGTTTTTTGTAACAGCAATGTAAAGCAGCTTCTTTGGAAAGGGAAGGGAAAGATAGGAAGGCGGCGAATACTTTTGAGGAGTTCAATCTTGAGGAATGGAAAAGGTGAGTTTGATGTTACACCCGTGGGGAACCTTTAAAAACTGGTTGACCGGATATCTACCCAGCGAGACTCTGCGAAAAAATGTTTGGTATAGTAATTTAGATGCAGGTTTTTTCTCGGCCATGGCAGGTCTGACCGGGTCGTTTATGTCGGTGTACGCTCTTAAATTAGGAGCTAGTGAGCAAATGCTAGCTGTCATGTCTTCAGGACCGGCCCTTATGGCCCTGGTTGCTCAAGTTCCGTCTGCTATGATGACGGAACGAACCGAGAAGAAGAAAAAACCGATTTTGTTGTGGGCTTCTTTGCATCGTATTTGGTATTTGGTCTACGCTTTTATTCCGTTTTTACCTATCGCGCCCGTGCATAAGGCATGGTTATTTATCTTACTAGTGACACTCATGAACTTCCCCGCTAATGTTGCGAACATTATGTGGACTCAAATGATGGGGGAAATTATCCCTTCAGGGAATCGTGGGAGGGTATTTGGTGACCGTAACTTTTTGGCAGGATGGTTCTCTTTAGGTAGTATGATGTTGGCGGGGCCACTGCTTGACTATATACCTTATCCTTACAATTATACAGTTTTATTTATCTTATCCTTTATATGCTTATCGGTATCCACTTTTTATTTAGCGCGTATGGAAGAAGTGAAGACAAGTGAAGCTCCAGCCAGCAGTGTACGCTCTGCAGGAGTTTGGGAAGGTTTTAAAGTCATTTTCAAAGACAAGCAATTCATGAGCTTTGTTGCAGCTGCCTTTGTATTTAACATGGGCTTTGGAATCAGTTCCTCGATGTGGACCATCAACTACGTCCGAGACTTGCATCTCACCAATACGCAAATCGCTTTTGCTTCTATCTTGAGTTCCTTAGCTACCACGTTGAGTTACCCCTATTGGGGGAGAACAATTGACAAAATTGGTAGTAAGAGTGTGTACTTAATTTCGTTGTTCATTTTTATCTTTCGTCCCTGGATACAAGCCTTGGTGACTCCGGACACACTTTGGTTGATGTGGACGTTTAGCTTTGCTACTGGGGTGGCGCAAAGTGCATTCAACCTATCCCAATTCAATACTTTGCTAGTTGTTGCTCCGGATCCCAACATGCGTCCAAGTTATTTGGCTTTTTTTAACATAGCTGTGCAAACAGTTACTTTTATATTCCCAATGATTGGTGTTCAGATTTATAAAGCTTTTGGAAATCATGTAGATCCCGTTTTCTATTTGTCTTCTATGATCAGAGTGGTTGGTGCGTCCATATTGGCGTGGTCCCTCACCAGAGCAGATAGAAAAAGAAAAGTATAAGGGGAAGAGAGGTTTGCTATGAATCAACAATCAGCCGTGATTGGGAAACGCATTAGTCGAATCTTTCCAATGGGAGATACTCCCGTGCATGCCTTGCGCGAGGTGAGTATCACCGTAGAACCTGGTGAACTGGTGATGTTGCTAGGGCCATCTGGATCGGGAAAAACGACTTTGTTGCATACCCTTTCAGGTTTAGAGAAACCTGACCAAGGCGATGTTTGGGTTAATGATGTCTCTATCTATACCCTGAACGATTGGAAACTTTCAAAACTACGTAGTCAATACTTTGGATTTGTTTTTCAATCCTTCAATTTGTTACCAACATTGAGTGCTTTGGAAAATGTTCAAATCCCATTGCGTTTACTTGGCATAAAACAACCCGTCAAAAAAGCGACCGAAATTCTGGCACGGGTAGGATTGGGCGAGCGCACTCATCACAAACCGAGTCAGTTATCGGGCGGAGAGCAACAGCGAGTGGCTTTAGCCAGAGCACTGGTCACCAGACCAAAAATTGTTTATGCGGACGAACCAACAGGAAATTTAGATTCTCAAACCAGTTTGGATATGATGCTTTTACTTCGTGAACTGGTGAGTGAGAACCAATCGGCTTGTCTTATGGTCACACATAACAGCGAAATGACTCATTTAGCCCATAGGGTATTACATATGCGAGATGGTCAACTAGTGGAATCCGCATCTCGTGCAGGTGTATCATGATTTCTCTTCTGCTACGATTGTTTCATTGGAATATTTTACGGAGTCGGCTTCAACTATTGATTATGATTGTGGCTGTGCTAGGATCCTTAAGCAGCTATGTCCTCCTCGGAACGGCGTTAAGCGAAATGTCCGTGCAGGTCATGGAATCGATGCGTTCCGAATGGCCCTACGATTTCGAAGTAGAAGCGTGGTTTGATGCAGACTTAGAACAGCAAATAACCAAATTGCCCGGACTGTCTCGCTTAGAAATCCATACCATGACTGAAGTTTTCTTGTACTCCGAAACCATACGTCTATTAGCTCTGCCGAAGGAAAACTCAGTCTTGTTGTTGGAGTTGGAACAAGGAGAGCTACCCACTTTTGAGGATGATATTGTTCTGCCGGCTTCAATAGCGATGCGTTATGGATATCAGTTGGGGGAAAGTATACAATTGCAATCGGTTAAGAGCATCAATAAACCGGTTTCTTTTCACATTTGCGGTATACTAAGTGGAAAGAAAGGGGTATTAACCTACCCACTTACTACTTACGATGGGCTAACCCGTTTGCAGCCTGCAGAAAAATTAACCCCTACAGCGCTAATTCAATTGGATGGTCGGGAGGAGCTGCTGACTTTTGAAAAGAGGCTACAAAATATTGGGAGAGGTATGGCTATCAAGACATTGACACAAGAATACGAAGAAGCTCAGGCGAATCTAACCCTTTCGGATACACTGGTCAACGGATTACGGAGCTTGATTCTCATGATATCCGCTTCTTCTTTATCAATTTTATTGTATATTACATTGCGAAGTGGGGCTTATCAGATCGGAGTTCTGCGAGCGGTCGGCATGGAAAAACCTTGGCTGTTGATTCCTGCCTTTCTGCAAACCCTACTGGTATTTAATATAGGGTATTTCTCTACATATTTTCTCTTACCCCCCGTAGCACAGACCATGGGATTAATGACAGAGAAGCAGGCATTACTTCAGCACTTACATTCAGATTTTTGGGTTTTCTTAGGGGTTGGTATGCTCAGCACTTTGGTTGTACAATTGCAATTTCTTTCATCTTCCATACCCCGGCTTTTCAGAGAAGCATTGTAGGAGGTGGAGAGATGATATGGATTACTTGGACGACCTTTCGCCGTAGCTTACGCACGTATGCTCTGGCAATCGTGAGTTTGGCTTTAGCTGTTTTGGTGAGTTGTCTAGGATTGTCCGGTTTACAATTGTTGCAACAAGCAACCCTCCAACCATTAACCTTTATCGGCGGAGGTCAAATCATCATTTTAGATGCGAGAACAGAGTTAAAAACGTCCTCAGCCATGATTTATGCGGATCCTTTAGAGATCAAGACATTTCCGGCTAAAATGGCAGAAGACTTAGTAGCAACTCTTGATACGAATCGAGAGACACAACAAGTTCTTATTGCTCCGGTTGCTCAAATAGGAAATAGGGGGCAGGTACTCTGGTTCTATTTAGGAGCCCGAGAAAATCCTCAATCAACACTGGATCATTTAGATATGCTTTCGGGTAGTTTGCAAAGCTTTGCAGAACCACAAAATATGGTATCGCCAGCGCATCCCAGCCGTGGTAATAAGGCGGGTCCTATCTCTTACGAAGGCACCCAAGTAGGGAATTGGGTGAGTTACTCTGTACCCCAAATCACTGAACTTCACGGGGCGTATGAATGGACCGTACAGCAAACCAGAACCGTAACTTATCGGGTTGGAGCATTATACAATGGTGTCAAAGCGATATATGGAATCAATTGGACTGAACTTTCGACGTTGCAATCCCAAATTGGTGGGGAAAGGCCCATTTCATGGATGGGAATTTCATGCCCATTAAGTGAAACACAAAAAATGAAAGAACAATTATTGGCCGAGATAGAGTGTCAAAACCTTTCACTAAATGTGATGACTTTACAAGATTTGGGACGTATGTTGATTGGCGATTTTGATCGGTTTGAAAAAATGTCTGACTACTATGCTCCGGTGATGCTACTGGTAGCTGTGATTATTGTCTTGGTCAATGCGATCACCCTGACAATCGCGAGGCGAAAAGAATTAGCGTTGCTGCGCATCTTGGGTTTTAGCATCTACGAAATTCAAGTGATGTTTGTGTTGGAGTGCTTCATCACCTCTCTGATTGGTGGATTTATCGGTACGTTTATTGCTATTGTGATGGCACTCGGATATACCTCCAGCATATCAGTCAGTTGGTATCCATTTGCAATAACCATGGTTACGACAACTGTGATAGGGGGGATTTCCTCACTCGTTCTAAGCAAAGGCAATTTAGCCAGCACATTGCGTAATCCAATGGGAGAATAAAAGGAGATTGGAAGATGGCTCAGAACAATGCAAAAGATTTCCTTGAGTCTTACAACAAACTAGACTATTTTATGCGTAAGCAATTGCGTCGGACAACAGGATATGACTCACACTCGAATCTCTTACGCGAGATGGCCAAACGTAATCACGTGGTATTCCAAAAAAACCTGCAAGATTTACTTTTATATGCCGATTTGAGAAACGCCCTGGTCCATAACCCCTTTTTGGAAGAGGTGGATCCGATTGCAGAACCGCATGATAGAATTGTAGAACAGTATACGAAAATTGTGGAAGCAGTGATGAATCCACCCAAGGCAGTAGACACCATAGCAGTTCTGGAAGCAGATATCTATAAGATTGAACCCAAAGATCGTGTCGTTGAGGTGATGCAGAGGATGAGTAGGTTTGCATTCACTCATGCTCCCATTATGCGCGGGGGTCGTATCGTCGGTGTGTTCAGTACCGATACGATTTTTGATTACTTAGCAAACGATATCAGCAAAGGCATGATTACCGAAAGAATGCAGATTCGAGATCTAATTCAATATACCAAACTTGAGTGTCATGCGAATGATTATTTTAGATTTATGTCGGTTCAGGCCAATACCACAGAAGTGGAAGAAGCATTTTCTCATTTTCCTCACCCGGAGAAAAGAACCGCATTGGTTTTTTTGACCGACAACGGAAAAGCGAGTGGTACATTGATTGCGATGGTGACGCCTTGGGATATTTTATCCTTTTTGAATTCTCCCTAATGGCGTCTTTGAATAAGGAGTAATCAACGAGTGTGAGGTGATGAATAGCATGCAATACTTTATTGTAGAAGAATCCTTTTGGGAACTATTTCCTGAATGCCAAATTGCTGTCATTGTGATGGAAGGATTTAAAAATCAAGCGGAACCAGAAAGCCCGAAGCAACAGTGGTTGGAGAAAGAACTAGAAAAAGCGAATCAAGAAGCAAAGAAATATTTACAAGAAAATGTTCTAAGTCAAAACCCAGTGATTGCGGTTTGGAGACAAGCTTTTATGAAGTTCAAGACCAAACGGAATGCACGAGTATCTATTGAGGCGCTATTGAAGATAGTATAAAAAGGCAGTGAGGTAAGAAAC